>NYVM01000043.1 GCA_002684605.1 Candidatus Pelagibacterales bacterium
ATTAAATACTGCGGACATAGCCTTAACTGGAAGTTCACTTATGTATTCACTATTCTCAATTGATTTACCTATCCATTGCTCAAGTTTTTCACTATTGCTCATTAAATTCTTCTCTTATATTTATTGAATTTTCTCCTACACTTGGAACCTTGCTTATAATGTCTTTTTCACCTAGCACTATGGATGGAGGAGCAATTAATTCTACTTCCTGATCTCCAATAGTACATTTAATTTTTCTTAACTGTGGATGTTTTTCTAAATCTTCGATAGAATTTAATACGCCACATGCTATTTTTTCTTTTCTTAACCTTTCTACTATTAAATCTTTATCATATTTAATAAATTCCTTTGAAATAATTTTATCTAATTCAATTCTATTTTTAACCCTTTTTGTAGGCTCATTAAACCTTATATCTGCATATAAATTATTTAACATTAAAACTGATTTACATAAATTAACCCATTCTCTTTCATTCTGAATAGAAATTAAGATTTTTTTTCCGCATTTGGAATAATATGCACCATAAGGAGCAATGGAAGGATGTGATAATCCTACTCTTTTTATAGACCTCTTTCCATAAACTGTTTGTAAATAAGGAACATTCATCCAATCCGCCATTCCTGCAAATAATGAAACTTGAATACCTGTTCCTTTTCCAGTCTTTTCCCTTGTATATAAGGCTTGTAAAATTGATGAATGCGCATTCATCCCACAGGCTATATCACATACTGAAACACCAACCCTTCCTTCTTCTTCTTGAGTACCAGTAACACTGCATAGTCCAGTTTCAGCTTGCACTAACAAATCATATGCTTTCATATCTCTATAGGGACCAACTTCTCCATATCCTGAAATATCACAAGTTATTAACTTTTTATTTAAATCTCTCATATCTTTAGAGCCTAGACCTGCTCTATCAGATGCACCTGGAGCTAAATTTTGAATAAATATATCAGCAGAAACAATAATTTTTTTTAATAATTTTAAATCTTCACTATTTTTAATATCTATGACTAAAGACTCTTTCCCTCTATTTAACCATACAAAATATGCACTTTCTCCTTTTACATCTTTATCATATTGCCTAGCAAAATCTCCATCTGCTCTCTCTATTTTAATTACTCTAGCACCCGCTTCTGCTAATCTTAAGGAACATAAAGGAGCTGCAACTGCCTGCTCTAAAGAAACTACTAATATACCTTCTAATGCTTTCAATATGTTCTCCTAGTATGATTTTTTAAGGCCTAATACATTTTGAGCTATAAATGCTAAAATTAAATTTGTTGATATTGGAGCAATTTGGTAAAGCCTTGCTTCCCTATATTTTCTCTCAATATCATAATCTTCTGCAAAACCATAACCTCCAAAAGTTTGAATAGCTGATTCTGCTGCTTTCCATGAAGCTTCTGAAGATAGAAGCTTGGCTATATTAGCTTCTGATCCACAAGACATATTATTATCAAATAATTTTGCAGCTCTATCTACCATCAAAGCTGCTGCTTCAGTTTCTGCATAAGCTCTTGAAATTGGAAATTGTATACCTTGGTTTTGTCCTATTGGTCTTCCAAAAACAATTCTTGAAGAAGCATACTCGGTTGTTTTATCTAAAAAAAACTTTGCATCTCCGATACATTCAGAGGCTATTAAAATACGTTCTGCGTTCATGCCATCTAGAATATATTTAAACCCTTTGCCTTCTTCTCCTATTAAACTATCTAATGGAATTTCTAAGTCATCAAAAAATACTTCTGTAGTAGCATGGTTTATCATTGTTTTAATAGGCTTTATAGTTAATCCATTATTCTTTGCTTTCTGCATGTCTATAATAAATAAAGATAACCCTTCAGTTCTTTTTAAACTTTTATCAGAACTCGTTCTCGCCAATAATAACATTAGGTCAGAATATTCAGCCCTACTAGTCCATACCTTTTGACCATTCACAACATAGCCATTATTAATTTTTTCTGCCTTTGTTCTTATTGACAGCGTATCTGTTCCAGCATCAGGCTCTGTAACACCAAATGCTTGCAAACGAAGTTCTCCTGAAGAGATTTTTGGTAAGTATTTATTTTTTTGCTCCTCTGATCCGTGCCTTAATAAAGCTCCCATAATGTACATTTGAGCATGGCAAGCTGCGCCATTTCCACCTGATCTCTGGATTTCCTCAAGTATCACGCATGCCGCTTCTAAAGGCAATCCAGACCCTCCATACTGCTCAGGTATTAAACATGCTAAATAACCTGCATCAGTTAAAGCCTTAACAAACTTTTCTGGATACTCTCTTGCAGCATCAAGTTTTCTCCAATATTCTCCAGGAAAATTTTCACATAAATCTCTAACACCATTTCTAATATCTTCCCATGCATCATTTTCTATATTAGCTATACTAGGGACTCTGTGATTATTTTCTGACAATATTAATTTCCTTTTCTTTAACTAAATGAATATTTATAGAAATATAATTTAATTATATTTTTTCAATAGTTTTATAAATTTTAGTAAAGTCATATGAAAGTAAACTTTTTTTGAACTTATTGAAAATATTTTTTTAATAAATTTTTTATTCTAATAATGCATTTTTACCTAATAAGGCATTTCTAAAGCGACTTTTTATATAAGCTCCTTCTCTAATAGGCAATACTAGAGGACCCTCTTCATTATTTATTTTTATTTGTGAAAAAGTTAACTCCTTTATAACATTAATATTTGAAGATAATAATAATAATTGCTCATGAGTTTTAATAATTGATGAGTTTTTTATTCCCGCACCAATAGCAATTGCTCTTAAATCTGCGCAATGACCTGTATGAGTTTTTTGCTTACCTGTTTCTCCATACAGTTCATTATCAAATACAACTATTGAAAGATTTTTTGGCTGCTTTACAGCAATAGTAGCTAATGAACCTATTCCCATTAACATTTCTCCATCACCTGTAACAACTATTACTTTTCTTTTTGGTTGAGATAATGCCAGCCCTAAAGCTATCATACAAGAGTTTCCCATACCTCCCCAAACATAAAAATTTAATTCATTATCTCCCAAGGAAGCAACATCCCAACAAGTTCCTCCTAATCCATTAATAATTAAAGAGTTTTTTCTATCTTTTAATATTTGGGAAATAACGTATCGTCTATTTAATTGGTAATTCTGCATAAACTATTCCTTAAAATTTTTGGATCCTATTAAACGCTGAGATAGTAAAACTGCAGAAGCACAGTTAGATTTATATGCTAAACCCATCATAGCATTTACAGTTTCTGAAACTTCTTCTGGTTTTTCGCACCTAGATACATTTATATCTAATGTAGACAATATTTTTTCTGTTGCTTTGCCCATAGGCACTTGCCAAGGGTTAAATTCATTCCATTCACCTCTCATAGTGATCAGCATAAGAAGCGGAAAATCACATGCACGAGTTATAGAAGCTAATGCATTAATACAGTTTCCTACTCCACTTGACTGCATTAATAGTACTCCTTTTTCGCCACCTAACCAAGCACCAGCTAAAAGCCCAACACCTTCTTCCTCAGAGGTCAAACTCACCATATTCATATTTTTATCATTCTGACAATATTCAATTAGACTTTTATGTCCTGCATCTGGCACATAAGCTATTTGCCTTATTTTGTCTTCTCTTAAAATATCATATATTTCTAAAGGCCAATTCAGAAGATTTTTTTCGAATTTATTAACCATTAACTATATCCATTAATTTAATGTCTACGTATACGTACTATAAGATATAATGAGAATATATAAAGTAATTCTTGATCCATTATATACAGTGGTATATAACCATATAAAGAGGTAAAATAAATGTTAGATATTCAAAAAAGCAATACAGCTCCTTTAATAGATCCATTTGGTAGAGCCATATCCTACCTAAGAGTATCTTTAACAGACCGTTGTGATTTTAGATGTGTATATTGTATGGCAGAAAACATGACTTTTTTACCTAAAAAAGATGTATTATCTCTTGAAGAGATAGAAGCTTTATGTACATCTTTTATTAACCTAGGGACTAAAAAAATAAGGCTAACAGGAGGAGAACCCTTAGTCAGAAAAAATGTTTTAAACCTTATTAAAGCTTTAGGTTCTAGAATAGGTAATGGACTAGATGAATTAACACTAACCACAAATGGCAGTCAGCTTTCTAGGTTTTCTGACCAGTTATATGATTATGGTGTAAGAAGAGTAAATGTTTCTATAGACACATTAAACCCAGAATTATTTAAAAAAATTACTAGATGGGGTGACCTAGAAAAAGTATTGGGTGGCTTAAAATCTGCTACTAAAGCTGGTTTAAAATGTAAAATTAATGCGGTAGCGCTTAAAGGTGTGAATGAAGATGAATTAGGTAATATGATAGCATGGGCACATAAAGAAGGTCATGACTTTACAGTAATTGAGACTATGCCAATGGGAGAAATTACTGAAGATAGAACAGATCAATATTTACCTTTATCAATGGTAAGATCAAAATTAAAAGAAAAATATACCCTGACAGAAAGTGAATATAAAACTGGCGGACCAGCTAGATATGTCAAAATTGAGGAAACTGGAGGCAGATTAGGCTTCATAACTCCTCTTACGCATAATTTCTGTGAATCTTGTAATAGAGTTAGACTAACCTGTACTGGTATGTTGTATATGTGCTTAGGGCAAGATGACTCAGCCGACCTAAGAAAAGAGTTGTTACAAGGAAAAACAGGAATAGAATTAGAAAATGCAATACGAGAAGCAATTTCTAGAAAGCCAAAAGGTCATGATTTTGAAATTAGTAGAAGAGCTACTGGCCCGGCTGTTAAAAGACATATGAGTGTAACAGGCGGCTAAAAATTTCTTTTAACTTATTTTATTAAATGTTAACTTTCTTATATTCTATTAATCATTTTAAACGGTATAATAATTACAATGAAATTTAATAAAATAGCTTTTATAGCTTCTGATGCTAAAGATGCACAGAATGCATTAAAAGAATTATCTAAAAAATATAAGAATATAAAAGTAGAAGATGCTGAGGTTATTGTTGCTTTAGGTGGAGATGGGCTTCTTCTCCATGTGATAGAAACCTATGGGATTAATAATATTCCTATATATGGAATGAATAGAGGAACCATAGGGTTTTTAATGAACCTTTATTCAAAAGAAAACCTTTTAGAAAGAATTAATAATGCAATTATTACGAAAGTTGCTCCTTTAGAAATGGAAGCATACGATATAAATAACAAAAAATTTAAAGGCATCGCTATTAATGAAGTCTCTCTATTGAGGCAGTCAAGAATGACTGCAAAAGTTAGTATTAATGTGAATAATAAAAAGCGTCTAAATGAACTAGTATGTGATGGCGTAATGCTTGCTACTCCTGCTGGAAGTACTGCTTATAATCTGTCTGCAAATGGCCCAATTCTGCCTATAAATTCAGAGCTATTATCTTTGACATCAATATGTGCTTTTAGACCAAGAAGATGGAGTGGAGCTCTATTACCTAAAAATTCTGCTGTAGAATTTAATATTTACGAACCAGAAATAAGAGGCGTAAGCGCTACAGCAGGTAACCTTGAAGTAAGAAATGTAAAGAAAGTAAATATTAGATTATCAACAAAGTTATCATTTAAACTATTATTTGATAACGAAAGCAGTCTTGAAGAAAAGTTTATAAATGAACAGTTTTCATCATAGTATATAGAGAGGATATAAAATGAACTATAATAATTGTAATGCTGTAATTACTGGAGGTGCAAGTGGTTTAGGAGGAGCGACTGCAGATAGCATAATTGAACATGGCGGTAGAGTTACAATTATAGATATTCAAGAAGAATTAGGAAAAAATAAACAAGAAGCGTTAGGTTCTAATTGTCAATACCTTAACATAGATATTACAAATGAAGATTTGATCTTAAAAAGTTTTACAAAAATTATAGAAAATACTGGCCCTATAAATCTTACGGTTAATTGTGCTGGCATTGGATCTCCTAGTAAAGTTTTAAATAAAGAAGGAACGTGTCCACTAAATCTCTTCAGCAAAATAATTAGTGTTAATTTAATAGGTACATTTAATACTCTGAAAGCAGCAGCAAATGTTATGCAAAATAACAATATAGAGGATCATACAAGCAGAGGAGTAATTATAAATACAGCTTCCATAGCAGCATATGACGGACAAATAGGACAAGCAGCATATTCAGCCTCTAAAGGTGGTATAGTAGGAATGACTCTTCCTATTGCAAGAGAACTTGCAAGACAAAGTATTAGAGTTAACACTATTGCACCTGGACTATTTGAAACACCGCTCCTTGCTGGTTTACCAGAAGATGCTAAAAGATCTCTAATAGATTCAACGTTGCACCCCCATCGTCTTGGACAACCACATGAGTATGCAGCTCTAGTTAAACATATCTATGAAAATGAAATGTTAAATGGAGAGACAATTCGTTTAGACGGGTCATTAAGAATGGCTCCAAAGTAAATATTATTCTATAATATATAGATAGAATTTTATTTATATTTATATATATAGGAATTAACGTATTAAATTATAAAAAAGGTTTATTTAAAATGGTATTTAAAAGAATTAAAGACTGTCATAACACTAAAGATTTTAGAGCATTAGCAAAAAGTAAAATACCAGGTCCTATTTTTCACTATATTGATGGCGGAGCAGATGATGAAATCACAAAAGACAGAAATACAGCAGCATATGAAGATTGTGATTTAGTACCTAATGTTCTAGCAGGTGTAGAAGATGTTGATATGTCTGTAACAGTAATGGGACAAAAACTAGATATGCCTCTATTTTGCTCTCCTACAGCACTACAGAGATTATTTCATCATGATGGTGAATTAGCGACAGCAAAAGCAGCAGAAAAATTTGGTACATTCTCTGGGTTATCTTCTTTAGGAACTGTAGATATAATGAAAATGAGTCAAGAAATATCATCACCAAAATTATTTCAATTATATTACCATAAAGATAAAGGTCTAAATGATCATATGATTAGCCTTTGTAAAGAAGCAAATTATGAAGCAATCGCCTTAACAGTAGATACTATTACTGGAGGAAATAGAGAAAGAGACCTGCATACAGGGTTTACTAGCCCTCCTAAATTAACATTAAAAAGTCTACTAAGTTTTGCTAGCCACCCTATGTGGGCAATAAATTATTTTACACATGAAAAATTTGATCTTCCTCAATTATCAGGACATGTAAATGCAGGAACGAATATAGCAATATCTGTAGGAGATTATTTTTCAAAAATGCTAGACCAAAATATGACATGGAAAGATGCAGAAGACATTAATAAGAAATGGGGTAAACATTTTTGTCTTAAAGGTATTATGAGTGTTGAAGATGCAAAAAAAGCTGTAGATATAGGAGCTACTGCAATAATGGTTTCTAACCATGGCGGAAGACAGTTAGATGGATCCCGAAGTCCTTTCGATCAATTGGCTGAGATTGTAGATGCTGTAGGAGATAAGATTGATGTAATATGTGATGGAGGAATACAAAGAGGAACTCATGTTTTAAAAGCTCTTTCAGTAGGAGCTAAATGCTGCTCCGGAGGAAAGTATTATTTATATGCTTTAGCAGGAGGTGGGCAACCAGGTGTTGAAAAAGCCTTAGGAAACTTCAGAAGCGAAATAGAGAGAGATATGAAACTTATGGGTTGTAGCAAAATATCTGACTTATCTAGAGAAAATTTAAGGTTTAGAAATAATTAACCTAAATTACTATTTTGTACTAGATTCCAAGCAATTTTAGCTAACGGCTTAGATAAAGCGCCTTTTTCTTCTGCAGAAGAAGATGCAGCATTACCAGCTCTTCCTCTAGCCAGTACACCCTCTAAAATTGCGACATTTCTAAACATAGAAAATGCTATGTAAAAATTTGGATTAATAATTTTTCTATCAAGCATTTCACAATATTTTTTTACTAAATAGTCCTTGGTAGGAATTCCTAAACTAACCAAGTCTAAGTTTTTTAAACTATAACCCACTCTGACATCAAAATTTTCTTCATGAAGCATTAAGTTATAGCCCAAATCAGCTAATGGATGTCCTAACGTTGACAGCTCCCAATCTAATACTGCTATTACTTTGGGTTTTTTTAAATCATATATTAAGTTACCTAACCTATAATCACCATGTACTATAGTAGTTTCATCACTCTCTGGAATATTTTTTGATAACCAATCAATTAATAATGGCATTTCTGGAATGTCTTGCTGTTTAGATAACTCCCATTGTTGAGACCATCGTTTTAATTGTCTTACATAATAACTACCCGGTCTTCCAAAATTTTCTAATCCAACCTCTTCAGGTTTAACTTTATGTAGAGCTGCTAATGTTTCATTCATACTATTATAAATAGCTTTTCTATCCTCACTATCATGTCCTGGAAGAGAGGTGTTTTCAAAAACTCTACCCTCTAAATATTCCATTAAATAAAAAGGAGTTCCAATAACTTCTTCGTCTTCACAATATAAATACATTTTAGCAACAGGTACATCCGTTTCATATAAAGCTTTTTGCACTTTATATTCTCTATCTACGGCATGAGCAGAAGGTAATAATTTACCTGGAGGTTTTTTTCTAACCACATACCTAAACCCTTCATTAGATTCTATTACATACGTAGGATTAGATTGACCAGCATTAAACTGTCCTATTGAAACTATACCTGAAAAATTTTTTAATTTACCTATTAAAAAAGCACTAAGTTTATTTAAATCTAATTTATGCGCCTCTTTAACAGGTATATCGTCTATGTTAAGAATATAATTTGCATTCATAAATAGATACTCTTAGTTATGTCTTTTTAATTCTAATCTTGCTATTTGATTACGATGGACTTCATCAGGACCGTCAGCTAGTCTTAATGTTCTAGATTGAGCATACATTTTAGATAAACCAAAATCATTAGAAACTCCCCCTCCTCCATGAGCCTGAATTGCCCAATCAATAATTTTACATGCCATATTTGGAGCGGCTACTTTAATCATAGCTATTTCTTTACGCGCCTCTTTATTTCCATGAACATCCATTTTATGTGCAGCAAATAAAGTTAATAACCTACATTGATCAATCATTATTCTTGATTCAGCAATACGTTCTTGAGTTACAGATTGCTCTGATACTGCCTTTCCAAATGCTACTCTTTCTTTTGTTCTTTTACACATTTTTTCTAGAGCTACTTCAGCTACTCCAATAAGTCTCATGCAATGATGAATACGGCCAGGTCCAAGTCTGCCTTGAGCAATTTCAAAACCTCTCCCTTCACCTAAAAGCATGTTTTTTACTGGCACTCTAACATTTTCAAATAAAACTTCAGCGTGTCCGTGAGGAGCATCATCAAATCCAAATACCGGCAGATGACGAAGTACCTTTACCCCTGATGAATCTGCTGGAATAACGATCATTGATTGCTGTTTATGCCTATCAGGGTTTTTGGCATCAGATTTTCCCATGAAAATAAAAACTTTACATCGAGGATCATTGGCTCCGGAAGTCCACCATTTCCGCCCATTAATTACATATTCATCACCATCTCTTATTATTGAAGATTCAATATTAGTCGCATCAGATGAAGCTACTTCTGGTTCAGTCATAGCAAATGCAGACCTAATTTTTCCTTCAAGTAATGGTGCCATCCATTCTTTTTTAACTTCATCAGAAGCATATCTCTCTAATGTTTCCATATTTCCAGTATCTGGAGCGGAACAATTAAAAGCTTCAGGACCAAATTGAGTTCTTCCCATCATTTCACATAAATGCGCATATTCATAATTTGTAAGACCTGCTCCACGATCACTATCCGGTAAAAATAAATTCCACAAACCTTGTTCTTTTGCCTTAGCTTTAATACCTTCTAGAATTTGTGATGGTTGCCATCTGTCACCCTCTGAAATTTCAGCCACAATTTTTTTTTCATTTGGATAAACATTATCATCCATGAACTTACTCACTTTTTCTAATAGATCCTCTACNTTAGCTGATAATTCTGGTAACATTTAACGCTCTCCTTAAATTTAATAAAACTTTCATTCAAGGTATTAATATAATGAAAAAATTTAAATAAATAAAGGTAATTATTTATTTAAGTTAATTATAATTATTTCAACATTTTCGCCTTTTGAATAATTAAAGCCTAAGATTGGCTTACTAATACTTCTAAATACTATCCCTTTTTTATCAGACAAATTTTTAAAATTGGTTAAGTATGAANTTTCTATTATTATAGATTCGATCTTATTATTTAAAACTAAATTTACAGCCTCTTCACTATCACCTACTATTTTCGTTTTTGATCCTAGCCTATAAATCAAAGAAGGTTCAGAATATCCAAGCAAGACATATTCATTGTGTTCAGTTTTTTCGTCTATTTCTAAATAAATTCTTTCGGATACCCATATATTTTGGAATTGATTGGGAACAATAAATATTAATAAATTTAATGCAATAATATTACTAAAAACAACAACTATTAATGTATTTATAAAATATTGAGTATAGATATAATATGCAGATAAAAAAGAGCCTAAAGTATATATACAAGCAATAAGAATAATAGAAAAAGTTACGCCTTCTCCATAAATATTAGATAAATATATGATTCCAAATGCAATTAATAGCCCACCGATAAATGGCAAAATACTAATAAGTCTAAATATATGTTTATCCAAAGAAACTTTAAAATTTTTATCTTTTATTGAAGAAACAATCATAGCGGCAGTTAGTATTGCTAAACTCGGCAATAATGGAAGTATATAATGTAATAACTTTGTAGGTATTATCTCAAAAAATAACCATGATGGAAGTAATGAGCATAATAAAAATTTAACAGGCTTATTTTTCTTATTATTAAATATCCATAGAGCTGTTGGAAATATAAATAAAGTAATTGGCCATGCAGTTAGAAACGAAGATATTAGATAAGATCCTGGAGGGGCACCATGAGATTCTTGGGCACTTATTAACTTTAAAAGCATATCTTTTTTAATAGAATTTAAAAATACATCTGTATTATTACCTGTCTGTACAAACATGAACCAAGGGAAGACAATTATGATAAATATAATAATTCCTACAACAGGCTTAAAGTTTTTATAATTAATAGTCTCTCTAGAAAACCTAAAAGACAGTATTAATAAAAAAAGTATTAATANAGCAACTGGACCTTTAACAAGAAATGAAAAAGATAAAACCATCCAAGCCACTAATATAATGCTATCTGAAGGCTTTTTTATATTTTTCTCAATATAAAATATAACTTTTGCTAATATATATAATACAAACAAAAAAGATGCTAAAAGAGCGCTATCAGTTTTAGCTATATGGGATTCAATAATTAATAGAGGAGAGCTTATTAATAATAACGAAGCTATGAAGCCTTGTGCTCTTCCAAATAACAGTTGCCCTAATAAAAAAGTTAACCATATAGAGATACTTGCTCCTATTGCCGANGGTAGCCTAAAAGACCAAAGGGGNGGANCATCAAGNAAAAANATATTTTTTATAAAAGTTGCAGACGTTGCTTGAAGCCAATATATACCTGGNGGCTTTTTTAACCTTGGAGCATCTAAAAAGTTAATATTGACAAAGTCGTTTGATTCAAGCATTTGAANAGTAGATTGGATATATCGNGATTCATCNCTATCTAATGGAGGAAGTATATTAAGTGATATAAAGAAACAAANAAGGCATAAAAAACCTAATATAATTTTAATATTGAAATATTTATAATTTAAAATATTAAGGTAAGTCATATTTNACCAAAAATTGCTATAAAAAATGAATAATAAAGTTTAAATACAATCTAATACTATTAATTATTCGTAGCCATTAAAAATAAATAAAATTATAGGAANACAAGTAATGAATAAATTCGTTCAATCANANAAAAAAAATGATTTAAATGAATTNAAAAAAAAAAAATTAAAAATTGCNGTAATAGGCTCNGGAATATCTGGTTTATCCGCAGCTTGGNTNTTATCTAAAAAACACAAAGTAACAATATATGAAAAAAATGCAGAGTTAGGAGGTCATGCTAATACTGTTAAAATTAACTACCCAATTAAAAAAAACAAATTGGTTTCTATTAATGTAGACACAGGATTTATAGTATATAACAATAAAAATTATCCTAATTTAGCTNATTTNTTTAAANATCATAANGTAGATACTATAGANAGTAACATGTCATTNTCTATATCTTGCAATAATGCTTCATATGANTATTCAGGNTCAGGNCTNAATGGTATTTTTGGNCAGNGAAAAAATATATTTAAACTAAGNCAATGGAAATTACTATATGATATTNTTAAATTTAAAAAACTNGCTACTAANTATATTAANAAAAATNATTNTANACAAACTACNATAAAANAATGGTTATTTNANAANAGNTTTTCTGATTCATTTATAAATTACTATATTATTCCAATTACTTCAGCAGTTTGGTCTTGTTCAAATAAAGATGCATTGCTGTTTCCAACACAAACCTTTTTATACTTTTTTTATCATCACGGTTTATTAAATATTAAAAATAGACCTAAATGGAGAACTGTTAAAAATGGAAGCAGACAATATGTTGAAAAAGTAATAAAAAATTCAAATATTAGTTATAAAACTAATGTAAATATAAAATCTATAGAATCCCAGGATAAGTCNGTATATATTGAAATTAATAATTTAAAAACAAAATATGATCATGTCATAATGGCATGCCATGCAGATCAATCTATACAAATTATAAAAAATATTGATCAAAAAGTATTTAATATTCTAAATANGTTTAAGTTTTCTAAAAATATAATAACNCTTCACTCATGTGATAAATATATGCCCAAGATAAAATCTTTATGGTCTTCTTGGAATTATTTTAGCAATNATAAACCNTCTAATAAAAAAAGTGATNAACCTGTGCAAATGACNTATTGGATGAATTTATTACAAAATATAAATAAAAATNTACCNTTATTCATTACTTTAAATGCTTNCAAAAATAGTATTGAANCAAAATATATTTTTAAAGAAATATATTATGAACATCCTATTTTAGACAATGGTGCTCTAATGGGACAATCTCAATTAGAAACGATACAAGGAAAAGGTAATATATGGTATGCTGGTGCTTGGATGAGTTATGGTTTTCATGAAGATGGCATAATTTCAGGATTAAAGATTGCTGAAAAATTTGGATGNAAATGTCCATGGCCTATAAAATATAANCATNATAAAAAAGTATTATAATCTATNTAAGTAATAAAAAGGTATTATTTAGTATGAGTTTAATAAGTAATAATTATATTTTTAAAGGCCATGTAAGTCACTATAGGTTTCACCCTAAAGTACATTATTTTAAGTATAGAGTATTTAAGTTATTTTTAAATCTAGAAGAAATTGAAAAGATTGAAAAAAAGCTAATATTCTTTTCTTTAAATAGATTTAATATATTTAGTTTATACTTTAGGGATTATACAGAAAAGCCTTATGCCAACCCATTTAAATGGGTAAAAAAAATACTTATTAATAATAACTTATATGATAAGAGCGACAACATATTTATTTTGTGTTATCCTAGAATATTAGGATATGTATTTAATCCTCTTACTACTTATTTTTGTATTGGAAAAAATAAGAAAATAAAAGCAATTATATATGAAGTCCACAATACTTTTGGGGATAGACATTATTATATAACCAAATACAGTAGTAAAAATGAAATTGCGAAAAAAATATTTCATGTCTCTCCATTCTTTAAAATTGAAGGAGATTATGAATTTGAAACTAAACTAATTAATAATTCATTAAAAGTTGAAATAAAGTATTATAAGAAAGAAAATAATAAAAATTTAAACTTACTTAATGCACTTTTTTATGGTAAAAAATCAGAATTAAGTAACAAAAACCTTATAGTATATTTCTTTATTTACCCATTAATGACAATAAAAGTTATTTATTCAATCCATCTACAGGCATTTTTTTTATGGATAAAAGGAATAAAATTTATAAAAAAACCAAAACTTAGTAAAATAATAATATCACTTAGTAACAGCTTAATAAAAAATGATAAAAAATAATGATAAATAAATTTAATATAAAACTAATCACTAAACTACTTCATATAAATCAAGGCTTATTAAAATTAAAACTACCTGATAATAAAGAATTGCATATAGGTGAAATTAATAGTGAATTTATTGCAGAATTAGATATACATTCATGGCAAATATTCAATAAAATAATTAAAGAGGGCTCAATGGGTTTTGCAGAGGCTTATATGAATTCTGAGGCTTCAAGCCCTGATATTCTTAAAGTGATTCAGTTACTAGGTATTAATAGAAAATATAATAAAAAAATTATCAAAGGAAAAATACTATATAACTTTTATAATTATATGCAGCATATTTGTCGACCTAATTCAAAAAATGGCAGTAAGAAAAACATTTCAAGTCATTATGATTTAGGTAATAATTTTTATTCTAAATGGCTAGANAAATCTATGACATATTCTTCNGGAATTTTTNTTAATAAAAAAGTTGATTTAAAAACNGCNCAANAAAATAAATATGAAAACTTATGTAAGATCATCAAAATNAAAAAAAATGATGANGTNCTTGAAGTAGGNTGTGGCTGGGGAGGNTTTGCTGAATATGCAGCTAAAACNTATGGTGCAAAAGTTACAGGGCTAACAATATCTAAGAAACAAGCTGAATATGCAAAGGAAAGGATTTATAAAAAAGGTTTAAACGATTTAGTTGAAATTAAAATTATGGATTATAGAGATATTACATACAAATATGATAAAATTATCTCTATTGAAATGTTTGAAGCTGTAGGAGAAAAGTATTGGCCAGTTTTTTTTAACAAACTTCATGAAAATTTAAAAGATAGCGGCTTGATAGGCGTGCAACTAATAAGCATTAATAATGAACTCTACTCATCCTATAGAAATAATGTTGACTTTATTCAAAAATATATATTTCCAGGTGGATTTTTACCTTCTATTGAAGCATTATCTCAAGCTGCTTCCAAAGCTAAGTTGAATATGGTAATAAAAAAATCTTTTGGGAAAGATTATGCAAAAACTCTATCCTTTTGGAGAAATACTTTTATTTCTGAGTGGGATACTATTGCTAAAGAACAGCGTTTTAATGAAAGCTTCAAGAGGATGTGGGAATATTATCTTTCTTATTGTGAAGCAGGGTTTTTATTAGGTTCTACCGATGTGCATCAAATATTATTTAATAAATTTAATTAATCCATTTATTCTAATTTATTCGTAAGTATAGCATGAATATAAGTAAATATAAAAATACAAAGCCAAAACTAATTTTAGAAGAATATTTTTCTGGTAAAATTGAAGCATGGGGGCAATTTGAAGATTCATTTGGCATTGTTAGAAAAAAATTTACATGTAGCATTATTAGTAAGTGGGACAAAAAGATTAGTACCCTTACTATTAATGAAAGTTTTATTTATGATGATGGCGCTAAAGAAAATAGAATTTGGAAATTAATTAAGGTAAACAATAACTATTATGAAGGAACTACTGATAACGTAATTGGAATTGCCAAAGGAATAACTTGTGGCAATACTTTTCATTGGAAATATAAATTTCAATTATCATTATATGGAAGAAAGACTAAAGTAAGTTTTGATGATTATATGTATCTTCAAGATAGTAACGTAATTATAAATAAAGCAAAAATGAAAAAATTTGGCATCACACTAGGAACAGTCTTTTTGTTTTTTAAAAAAAATGCTTAAGTAACTACAGTATTTTTAAATAGTTTTTTTTCTAAAATAACAGTTGTTAAATATATTCCAGCTCCAAAAAATAGACTAGAAATAATAGTATTAGTAAAAAAAGGTAAAGCTAATATATAACAACTAATGAGACCTGCCAGAGTATGAACGTACATGCCACTCAAAACCCACACAGAAAAGTTAGTAATAATAAAAAATAAACAAGATCCTATCAAAGATAGGGTCATATAGTTAACAAAATTAAACTTATTATAAAAACACATGCCCATAAAAACATTTAATACAATGCAAAAATATACAGCTAGCATACTTGAATGAAACCCTATAAATAAATCACTTAATACCATAGAAAATAGTGGCACCATCAACGCTAGATATTTATTATTAAATTTTATACCTGCATATATAGAAAGTGCTATAATAGGAGTAAAGTTTGGTGCATGAGGAATTAACCTAATAAAAGCTAATGATAATATTAGAAAAGTCATATATGAATATTTTATCGAATTTGAATTCATTTAAATACCTTAAGTAATAATTATAAACTCTATTATATTATCTAGAATATTTAATATATCTTATTTTTTTATTTTTTTTAACATTAACCACTTATATAGAGGCCAAGGCAACATAGATATAATCTTCATTAAGACAGTAAATCTTAAAGGAAAACTGATTTCAAATTTATCAGATTGCTTTATACTCTTATAAATTTTTTCTCCTGCCACATCTACCTTTATGATAAAAGGCATTTTAAAATCGTTTTTATCAGTTAATGGAGTCTCAACGAAACCAGGATAAAACAATCTAAATTTAACATTAGTATTACTATAATCAAGCTCAATACTTTCTATAGCTGATTTTAAGGCTGCTTTGGATGAACAATATGCTGCCGCCATTGGAAGACCCCTCCATGCTGCAACAGAAGAAACAACTGCAACTTGTTTAATGCTTAAGACATCAAAATATTCTTGTAATAAGATAATAATATTTAAAACAGACGTGTAGTTTAAGTCTATCATGCTTTTTGTATTTTTAATAGACATGACTTTTGAGTCTTCCTTAATAAAAGTTCCTGCATTCAATAAGACATAATCTAAATTTTTAACATTATCTTTTATATATTTTAAAGACTTTGATATTTCATTAATATTTGTAACATCAAGTTTTAAAGGAATAATCCTACCTTTTAGTGATAGTGCTTCACACTCTTTTTTTAATGAGATTAAACCTTCTAATGACCTAGCACTTGCAAAAACTGTATCCCCTCTTTTTGCGAAAGATACAGCGGTTGCTTTTCCAATACCACTAGACGCACCGGTAATCCAACATGATTTAGACATTTATATTTTTAAGAGGTTTAAAACAGGCCCAAACAAACCTTTGAATTTTAAGTTACCTTCATAAACCACAAGACAAACACAGCCTTCATTAGGATCTGCTATAGGAGTATGAATATTATTTTCATCTTCTATTGCAACATCACCAGCGTTATAATGTCCATTTTCATCAGAAAAACCACCCTCTAATACTAAAGTAAGTTCCTGTGCCTCATGACCATGATTAGGAAGCTTCTTGCCAGGAGGAATAGAAAGCATTCTTGCATGAGAATTTATAGTGCTATCAGCTAAATTAATATCAAAATATTTTATACCTCCNANACCTTTTTTCCAACTATCCGTCAAGGACTTACCTTCCGGCAGCATTTTATGTAAAACAACAGGTATATTTTTAAAAATTTTATTTACCGTTAAGGTGCTTTTTTCATCAACCTCAAAATCAATTTTATCTAATAAACTATCTAATGTATGAGTATTAACTTCTACAGGGCTAGATTCGCTTAAAACCTTTCCTCCGATATCCTCATAAGTATTAACTGCACTTCTACATTTACTACATAAAGTTATATGCGAAGCCACAATAAGACTGACAGAAGGGGAACAATTTCCTGCAGCATACGACATTAAAATTTCTTCATGTAAATGATGTTTAATCATATANTTTTCCTTCAAGTAATTTTCTTAAACGGGTTGANGCTAATCTTATTCTTGATTTTACTGTGCCCAAGGGCATTTTCAATTCATCTGCAATTATTGAATGTGATTTATCTTCATAGTAAGTCATTTTAATTAAAACTGCCTGGTCAGTTGGCAATTGCTCGATAGCTTTAGATATCTTCATAGCTTCTTGATTAGAACCATAAATATCATCAGCAGCAGCTTCTTGGTTAGGAGATAACATAGGGTCTAGTGGATCTAGTTGAGGCCTAACTTCTTTTCTTAACATATCTATTCTTTTATTTCTNGCTATGGTAAAAAGCCAAGTACTTACTGCAGCTTTTGATCTATCAAAAGTTTCAGACTTTCTCCAAACTGTTAACATGACTTCCTGTAANAANTCTTCTGCTGCCACATCTGATGATCCTAATTTCATAAGATAACCTTTTATACGTGGNCCNACTAATTTNAACAANTCAGAGAAAGCTGTTTTATCTTTAAAACTCGCNATTCTNCCTATTAAANAAGTTAGTTCCTTATCTTTTGCTGCTGNTTTTAACACTGAAAANANTTTTTCCTGTNTATAAGTTATTGCCTGTAACTTAGAGGAAATATCAACAGTTTCAATATAATTTTCTAAAAACATCCCAAACTCCTAACTACAATACGCACCATAAAAATAAATGGATCATTTTATTAAGCTAAAAGAGTAAAGAGCTTTTTCTCTGGATTCTTTAATATCTATTATAGGNTTTGGATAATTACCTCCTAAAACCACATTTGCCTTGTTTAAAACATCATCAGGTGCTTCCCAAGGACTAAACAAGTATTTATTTGGCATATCTTTAAGTTCGGGTACATATTGTTTTGTATACTGCCCATCCACATCAAATTTTATTCCTTGAGTTACAGGGTTAAAAATTCTAAAATAGGGAGCGGCATCAGCTCCTGAACCAGCGACCCATTGCCAACTTGCACTATTATTCGCTAAGTCAGCATCAAACAAGCAATCCCAGAACCATCTTTCTCCTTTGTGCCAATGAATTAATAAGTTTTTTACTAAGAATGAAGCCACTATCATTCTTACCCGGTTATGCATATAGCCAGTTTCATATAGTTCCCTCATACCAGCATCAATAATAGGGTAGCCTGTCTTACCTTTTTTCCAACTATCAAAATAATAATTATTCTCTTTCCAAGGAAAGTTATTAAATTTTTTCTGTAAATTATCTTTTGGTAAATTAGGAAAATGATATAATAAATAATATGAGAATTCACGCCAACATATTTCACTAACAAAATGTTCCGTATTTTTATTACTACCTATACTTTTTGCTTTAACCCATAATTGCTTAGGAGAAATTTCTCCAAAATGAATATATGGAGACAAACGAGAAACATTTTTTTTAAATGGAAAATTTCTGCCTTCTTTATANTCATCAATACCTTTTTTAAAAAACTCANTCATTTTTAAATNTGCATTCTTTTCACCTACTTTCCAGTGNTTAATTATGTTATCTGCCCAAGATAAATTAGGCAGTAATTTTAATGTATCCAATTTGTTTGAATTAAATATTTTAGAATAATAGTTTATCTTAGTGGGTTCATTTATAACTTCTACTTTAATATCAGAGTTGAAGTAAGCTTTTTTATATAATGCAGTAAATACTTTATACGGAGTTTGATCTTCCTTTAATACCTCCCAAGGCTCTCTTATTAAACTACCGTTAAAGCTTTTGGCTTTTACCTTTTTTATTTTAAGTAAATCTTTTATTTTTTTATCTCTGCGAATTTCCCATGGCTCGTAACACCTATTCCAATAGACACAATTAATATTATAATTATTAATTAATTCGCTTATAATTTTAACAGGATCACCGCTATAAAAATTTATTTTTTTTTGCATTGAAATATTTAAAGATTTTAAAGAATGATAAAGCCATACTCTACTAGCAGCTCCCATTTTATTTTCTTTAGGATTGGTATCATCTAATATAAATATAGGAATTATTTCTGCATTTAAATTAGCATCTACTAATGCAGGGTTATCTATTAAACGCAGATCTTTTCTAAACCATAAAATATTTATATTATTAGACATACTTAGCTCTTTTATTTATTTACTTTTAAAGTCATTAAACTATATTACGTTTTTGTATAAGTATTAGATTGTTTGATAATGATAAAAATTATTATTACATTAATTATATTTTATAGCATCTCAACTTCTTATGCTATGGACAAAAAAGTAGAAGCAGAATTAATAGCAAACTGTGGTGCCACTCAAGGTGGTGTTGCTACTGCAACTCCAGACGGTAAGATCTATTATTGTGCACAGCGTATGGCCAATATAGAATGGAAGTATCCAGGTGCAGTTGACTATTTTATTCTGCATGAGTACGGTCATATTGTCTTGCAAAGTGGTGACGAAATGGAAGTAGACTGTTGGACAGCTAATGAGTTTGCTTTAATGAATAATAAAGACTCTAAAAAATCTCTCAAAGCAGCAATAAAATTTATTAAAGCTTTTAAATTACCTGACCCCAAATATGGCGGAACTGGAGCCGAAAGAGCTTTATTAATTGAGAACTGTGCAGCACACGGTCCAGAGTATTATAAAAATAACTAATTATTATTTATTTTTTTCTTAACTCTTCCTACTAAGCGTCCAAGATTTTTTGCTGGATCAGGATCCCTCACTAAATTTCCTGCTCCTTTAGCTATTTTCCTAGCAGTTTCTGTAGCCTTTGCTCTGACCCTTGGATCAGAAGCCGCTTTTCTAATAGCAAATCTAATAATATTTCTTAACATATTTTTAATGTGAATTATTTCATAAAAAAAATCTATATAAAATTGACTAAATTTTATAAATTAATTAATTATAAACTAATTAGGTTCCTATTTTATATAGGTGAAGAGGGAATGAGATATTAATTAAAAGTTAACTCAGCTGCCCCCGCAACTGTTGATGGAGAGAGAATCCAAATTACCACTGTATTATATACGGGAAGGTAGGATAATTGATGACCCATAAGCCAGGATACCTGCCTAATTAAGTGCTGTCCGACTATTGAAAGGGGATGTTCAATAGAGCTTTTTTTAAAGTGGTGGTGCGTTAACCATTGTTTTAGAAATTTTTCTTAAACAATTTTTTTTAACTGACACAAAAATATCTTTTTTTGTGAAGCTTAAATATTGGACATACATTGTTAAATATAAATAAATATTTTTTAAGTATTGTAATTATTTTTTATTACTTTTTAGTGGGTAATTATTCCTACTCAGAAGAAATCGAAATTATTAATCCTATTACTGTGACAGGATACCACTATCCTAAAAAACTGACAGAAACTGGTTCTGCTGTTACGGTTATAACTAATGAAGAAATTGAACAAAGTGGTATGCAATATGTATCTCAAGTACTATCAGCTACTGCAGGATTTCAGGCATATAAAAGTGGAGGACCTCAATCATTAACTAGAGCTTTTCTCAGAGGAAATGAAACAGATCATACTTTAGTACTAATTAATGGCATGAAAATAGTTGATTCTTCTACTGGA
>NYVM01000044.1 GCA_002684605.1 Candidatus Pelagibacterales bacterium
AATAAAACAAATAAAAGGAAGTATAAGCCTAAAAACTTTTATTTCATTATCATGTGAGAATTGTCCTGAAGTTGTTCAAAGTTTAAATTTAATTGCAGTCTTAAAAGATGACTTTCATCATGAAATGGTAGATGGAGAGTTTACTCCTGACCTTATAAGTGAATTAGGAATTCAAGGTGTTCCTAGTGTTGTAGATAATAATAAGCTCATACATTCTGGTAAAATAACTTTATTAAGCTTGATAGAAAAATTAGAAAAAACTTATGGAAAAAGAGAAGTTGCGAGTAGTAATAAAGATTTAGGAGTTTATGATGTAATTGTAATAGGGGGAGGCCCTGCAGGGTCATCATCGGCCATTTACACATCTAGAAAGGGTTTAAAAACTGCCTTAATAACTGACAGAATTGGAGGTCAAATTCAAGATACTAAAAGTATAGAAAATATGATCTCTATAAATTATACTGAAGGTAAAGATTTATCCAATAGTCTAAATCAGCATATGAAAGATTATGATATAAATATATTAGAACATAGAAAAGTTGAAACTATAGAAGATGGTGATATTAAAAAATTAAATCTTGATAGTGGAGAAATTATATCTTGCAAATCACTAGTAATAGCTACAGGTGCAGAATGGAAAGAGTTAGGTATAGAGGGAGAAAAAGAATATAATGGCAGAGGAGTTGCATTTTGTCCTCATTGTGATGGCCCTTATTATAAAGGTAAAGACATTAGTGTAATAGGTGGAGGCAACTCTGGAGTAGAGGCTGCTATAGATCTCGCAGGTATTGTTAAGACGGTTACTTTATTTGAGTTTTCTCCAGAATTAAATGCTGATGATATACTTATAAATAAGCTAAAAAGTTTAGATAATGTTACTATAATTACTAATGCAAAAACAACTAGAATTATTGGAAATGGAGAAAAAGTAACGAGTATGGAATATGAGGATAGGTCAAATAATGAAATAAAATCTCTGAAATTAGAGGGTATTTTTGTGCAGATTGGTCTAGTGCCGAACAGTAGCTTTATTAAAGGTCTAGTTAAAACTAATAAATATGGTGAAATATTAGTGTCTGAAAAAAATAGAACTAATATAGATAAAATATATGCGGCAGGAGATGTTACTAATGTGCCTTATAAACAGATTATTATTGCTATGGGCGAGGGCGCAAAAGTAGGGTTAACAGCTTTTGAAGATTTAATGATAGCTTAATATTATATATTTAATTTTTAAATTAACTTATATATAATATGTATTTAACTTTTGGATTATATAAATGAGAAACACACATTTTCCTGGAAGATCTCCTGTGTATTCATTAGATGGAATGGTTTCCACATCTCATCCATTGGCAACAAAAGCAGCTATAGATAAATTATCACAAGGGGGTAATGCGATTGATGCAGCAGTAACTGCTGCTTCTGTACTTGCAGTAGTTGAGCCGCATTCAACGGGCGTAGGAGGTGACCTTTTTTGTCTTTATTATCCAAATAAATCTAAAGAAGTTATTGCAATGAATGCATCGGGTCGCGCACCAGCGGCCATATCAGTAGAAAAACTAGAAAATTTAGGAGTTAAAGGCAGTATTCCTCTTCAAAGCCCTCATGCAGTTAGTATACCAACTGGAGTTGCAGGATGGATAAAATTAATAGAAGATCATGGAAGTTTGCCTCTCAAAGAAATTCTTAATCCTGCTATTCAATACGCAGAGCGTGGTTATATAGTTGCAGATGTTATTGCCGATATATGGGAAAAAGAAATAGAAAAATTATCCTTAGACAAGGACTGCAAAAACACTTTTTTACCTAATGGAAAATTTTTAAAAGCAGGTGAAGTTCACTACCAGCCTCAATTAGCAGAAACATTAAGAAGAATTTCTGAAGAAGGCAAAGCAGGTTTTTATGAAGGCTCTGTTGCTAAAGATATGATTAAAAAGCTGAATTCTATGGGAGGCTTACATACTTTAGATGATTTTTATGAAGCGGAGGCTAATTATGTTAATCCTATTTCTGCAAATTATAGAGATTCTAAAATATATGAATGTCCTCCAAATGGACAGGGTGTTATAGCATTAATGATTATGAGAATATTAGAAGGCTTTAATTTTAATGATATTCCTTCTCACTCAGCACGTAGAATACATTTACAAGCAGAAGCAACAAAAATTGCCTTTAGTCACAGAAATTATTATTTAGCAGACCCTGATTTTTCTAATGTGCCTGTGCAAGAATTATTATCTGAAAAATATATAGATAGCTTGAGGAGTTTAATTAAGTTAGATAGTTGCTTACAAGGCTCATATACTCCAGATTTACCCCGTCACCCAAATACTGTTTATATTTCCGTAGTAGATAAAGATAAGAATGCTGTTTCTTTAATAAACTCCATATTTCATTCTTTCGGAAGTGGAATAGTTGCACCTGAATCAGGAGTTCTATTTCAAAATAGAGGAGCTAGCTTTGTATTAGACCCTTCACATCCTAATGTTATTGAGGGAAGAAAAAGGCCAATGCATACAATAATTCCAGCTCTAGCTCTCAAAGATGATAAGCCATTTCTATCATTCGGTGTAATGGGAGGGCACTACCAACCTATGGGGCAAGCACATGTTTTATCAAATATTATTGATTATAATATGGATCCTCAAGAAAGCCTTGATTTTCCTAGAAGCTTTTATTTTGATGGAGTATTAGAATGTGAACAAGGCATTACAGCAGACATACGAAAACAATTAGAGTTAATAGGACATAATATTAAAATTTGTGATTTGCCTCATGGAGGTGGTCAAGTTATCCAATATAATCATAAAAACAATTCTTTAATTGGAGGTTCAGACCCTAGAAAAGATGGCTGCGCTATCGGGCTATAGGTTGGGATCTATGTAACACCCCGCTTCAATTGCTTTAGTTTTAACTTGGTTATATATTTTATCAATAGTTGGTGTGGGAATATTAACAATTTTTCCAGCCTCTGAAACAGATTTTGTTAAAGCATCAATTTCCATAGGCCTTCCTAGCTCCAAGTCTTGTAGGGTAGAGGTTTTATGTGCTCCTACATTTCTAGTTCCATTAATACGTTTTTCTAAACTAATAGGAAAGTTTACTCCTAATGCATTGGCAACTGCTTGTCCTTCTAACATCATATTTTTTACAATAGCGCATAGTTTTTCATCATTTGCAATATCCTCTAAGGTTTTTCCACTTAATGCGCTAATTGGATTAAATGCTAAATTGCCCCAAAGTTTCATCCATATATCATCNCTAATATTTTTTCTGACTGGNGATTTTAAACCAGCATNTATTAGCATTTTTGATAAAATTTTTNCTCTTTCTGANNTAGAACCATCAGGCTCCCCNATAGGGAACCTATCTCCTTCTAAATGATAGACNTGTCCAGGTGCTTTAATTTCNGCTGCAGGATATACTACACAGCCNAGACTTCTTTGAGGNGNAATATAATCCCATTGNAGATTTTTTGGATCAACAGATTTTAATCTCATATTTTCNTATTGNTTATTACTTTTGTAAAAATACCACCAAGGCANGCCATTTACNGCAGAAACAACAGTTGTATTTTCTTTCAGTAATGGCNTAATCATATTNGCNGTCTGTGCTGCNGAATGTGCNTTTAAAGTAATAATTATAAAATCTTGTTTTTCTAAATCNCTAGGGTTAGCAGTGGCTAAAGGCTTACAAAAATATTCATTTTTAGATTNNGCACTTTGCATNAATAAACCATTANTTTGAATAGCTTTTAAGTGGTCNCCTCTACAAATTAAGGAAANATTGACGCCACTTTTCATTAATAGAGCTCCAATATAACTTCCNATAGCACCAGANCCAAATATACATACATTCATTTTATTTTATTCCTANTTTNTCAGCTAGGCCAATTCTCTGTAACTTTCCNGTTGGTCCCTTAGGNATTTCCTGAATAATTAAAATTTTTCTNGGAATTTTAAATTTAGTTAAGCGGTTTTTACAATAATCTTTTAACTCATCTTCATTAGTTATTTTATTTTCTTTAAGTACTACTGCAGCAAAAAGGTCTTCACCTAATTTTTCATGAGGAACAGAGAAAGCAACAGCTTGTTGAATGTTCTCATTATCCATTAAGATTTCATCAATTTCTTTAGGGCTAATCTTCTCTCCACCTCTGTTGATAATTTCTTTTAACCTTCCCGTAATTTTAAGATACCCATCATCATCGAACATGCCTTCATCACCTGTTAAAAACCAACCATTAATAAAGCTTTCTGCATTAGCTTTTGGATTATTGATATATCCATTAGTAATATTTTCACCTTTTATAATTATATGTCCTGTAATATTTCTATTGTTTTGGTCATTATTAATAATTTTGTTTTTATATAGTAGCGCCACATCAGGGCCAGCAGCTAAACCCACAGTGCCAGACTTTCTTTTTCTTGTAGGTAGGGGATTTGATGTCATCTGATGTGCAGCCTCTGTCATACCATACGATTCTATAACACAAGTATTAAAGACTCTTTCTAAATTTTTCATAACTATAGATGGGAGAGACGCTGATGATGATCTAATAAATTTTAGAGGATTATTTTGAATAATATCTATATTACGAGGTGCTCTACTGAGAATGGCTTGGTGCATAGTTGGTACAGCTGTGTACCAAGTCGGTTTGTACTCTTCTATCCATCTAAAAAATTTGAGCGCATCAAATCCTGAAGGAGTAATAATAGATCCTGATTGGTAAATAGGAGCTAAAATAGCTGCTATAAGTCCATGGATATGAAACATTGGCATAATATTTAGACATTTATCATTCTTATTTAAATTTAAAGTGGTTGAAATATTTTTTGCGGATGCCATTAAATTCTTATTAGTGAGAGGAACCATTTTGGGTCTTGATGTTGTTCCTGAAGTATGAAGAATCATGGCTATATCATCTTCATTAGAGTCTGGAGAATAATTTTTATTAGTATTATTTATTTCAATATCTAATTTTATAAAATTTGATGAAGTTTTCTTTTTTAAATTAATAATTTCAATATTTAATTCTTCAGCAGCTTCTCTAGCTTGAATGAGCTTATTTTCTTCTATTATTACAGCTTTAACTTTTAGATCATCGTAATAAAATTTAAATTCTTCTTTAGTAAATGCAGGGTTCAATGGACAAGAAGTAAAATTTGAAGCAATTGCAACAAATGTACAAGCCATAGCTGACCCATTTTCTAAAGCTAAAGCTATTCTCTCTCCTTTTTTAATATTTAAGGAAGATAATTGATTAAAAGTATTATCTACATATTTTAAAAGGTCTTTGTATGTAATATTAGATTCATCAGGAGCTTGAATAAAAACATTATTTCCATCAATGGCAAGAATTAAATTATATAGAGTATTTTTAGTTAAGGTCATATTTTACAAATATTAGTTATTAATTTATTGTATTATATTATATTAAGTGAAAGGAAATTCAATGTTAAAAGAAAACGTTTTAGAATCAACACATATAGACAATAATAAGTTAGATGAAATTCCAAATGATCTCTCTTCTTACTGGATGCCTTTTACAACTAATCGTCGTTTTAAAAATAACCCTAGATTTCTAGTTTCTGCTAAAGATATGCATTATAAGACTTCAGATAATAAAAGCATTTTAGATGGAGTAGCAGGCTTATGGTGTGTTAACGCCGGACACTGTCGACCCCGAATAGTTAAGGCTGTACAGGAGCAAGTGGCAGAGATGGATTATGCTACCGCTTTTAATATGGGGCATCCTAAAGCTTTTACTTTAGCTTCAAGGTTGGCTGCAATACTTCCAAAAAATATAGACCATGTTTTCTATACAAACTCTGGATCAGAAGCAGTAGATACGGCTTTAAAAATTGCACTAGCATATCATAATGCAAATGGTGATTCTAGACGAACAAGATTAATTGGACGATCAAGAGGATATCATGGCGTAGGTTTTGGAGGAATGTCAGTAGGAGGAATGGTTGCAAATAGAAAGCAATTTTCTAATCATTTACCAGGCGTTGATCATATGCAAGATACACATATTCCAGAATTAAATGCTTTTTCTAAAGGACAACCTAAGCATGGTGTAGAAAGAGCGCATTCACTTATAGATTTAATAAATTTACATGACGCTTCCACTATAGCAGCTGTAATTATTGAACCTGTTGCATGCTCAACAGGCGTATTAGTTCCGCCTATTGGTTATCTTGAGGAAATAAGAGAAATATGTACAAAAAATGGCATACTGCTAATTTTTGATGAAGTTATATGTGGTTTTGGAAGGCTAGGTACGCCATTTTCTGCAGATAAGTTCAACATAATTCCAGATATTATGACGCTTGCAAAAGGTCTTACTAATGCGACAGTTCCTATGGGAGCTGTCGCCACTCATAAAAAAATATATGACGGACTAATGCATGGACCTGAAAATGTAGTCGAACTTTTCCATGGCTATACATATTCTGGTCATTCATTAGCATGTGCAGCAGCATTAGCAACTTTAGAGGAGTATGAAGCAGAAAAATTATTTGATAGAGCTAATAGCCTGGAAAAATGCTTTGAAGAGCATGCACATAAGTTAAAGGATTTAGACAATGTTATAGATATAAGAACCATTGGTTTAGTAGCAGGAATTGAGTTGAAAAATAGAGAAGATGGAATGGGCAAACGAGTATACGATGTTTGGGAGAATTGTTTTGAAAATAATTTACTTACAAGGTTTACTGGGGAGACTCTTGCTATTTCTCCTCCTTTAATAGTAACTGAAGATCAAATTAAATTAATATTTGATATCATTAGATCGGCAATTCTAGAAGTTAAATAATTAAAAAGGAGTTTGTTATGGCTACTGTAAAATTAATAGGGCCTGAAGAGGCAAAGGGTAAAGTAAAAGAAATATTTGATGACATAAGTAAGACTAGACGAGGAGATAAAGTAAATAATATATGGAAGGCTCTTGCCAATGATCCTGACTTATTGGAAGCAACTTGGAATAGAATAAAACAAGTTATGGCGCCAGGTGCTTTAGACTCTGTTACAAAAGAATTAATCTATATAGCTGTAAGTATAGTTAATGGTTGTGAATATTGTATTCATTCACATACTGCTACTGCCAGGAAAAAAGGCATGACAGAAGAAATGAGAAGCGAGTTACTTGCTGTAGTAGCTATGGCATCTCAAACAAATAGTTTAGCTAATGCCTACCAAATAGATGTGGATGATTCTTTTAAAAAATAAAGTTTATTTAAAAGCACTATCTATTCGGTTACCAACTAAGCTTATTAGTGCAGCAGTATCATTTATTCTCGCACCCATAGTTAAAAAGCCATGAATTTGACCATCGAAGACTTTGGTTTCAACATTATTACCAGCTTTTAACAATTTTTTTCCGTATGCTATACCCTCATCTTTCAGAGGATCACATCCTGCTACTATTATTAAAGAAGGAGGAAGCTTTGTTAAATCATTATAAAGTATCGGTGCTGCTCTCCAATCATTTAGTTGGTCTTTATCGATATATTTATCTTCAAACCATTTCATTAAAGGTTTTGATAGAATAAAGCCATCATATTTTTCTTTAGATGAATAGTGCGCTCCCATATGCGTAGAAGGGTATATCAACGCTTGGAAAGATATAGTAACATCTGAATTAATTTTTGAGTTAATACAGCAGACTGTAGCTATATTGCCTCCGGCACTATCACCACATACGGCTATTTTATTGACATTTATAGGTAAATCTAATGTATTATTTTTTACCCAATTTATAGCAGAAATCGAATCATTAATAGCTGTTGGAAACCTGTATTCTGGGCCCATTCTATAATCAATTGCAATTACGTCAAAGTTACCTTCATTGGCTAATTGTCTACATACTACATCATGTGTTTCCAGGTCTCCTATAACCCAGCCACCGCCATGAAAGAATATTGTAATAGGAAGTATATTATTATGATTATTATTTAGCCCTCTATAGTAGCGTGCTTTAATCTTATTTCCTTCAACAGGTATTTTAATATTCATACATTTATGCACTTCTGGTGCAGGAGGAGATAAAGATCCCCTCATAGCAAGATAGGCATTTCTAGCTTCAATGTGATTCATATTATAAAGAGGAATTCTATCTCCAGACTTTTCAGCAGACCTGATATCTTCAATAATTTCTAATGCTTCTGGATGTAACTCTTTATCTGACATATTCATCACTCCTAATTGATAGTTATCTTTTTTAAGTCATAATTTTTTTTTATAAGTATTGGCATATAAGCTGAAAAATCTATAACTTTATCTCTTATACCTACTATTATCCAGCACATATTAGCATCATGAATAGACCTTATATCTCTTTGTGAGGGCTTTGTTCCTAAAGGACTATCTGGATGACTGTGATAATGTCCAATAATTGACATTTTATTTTTCCTATATAATTTTTGAATATTAATTATTTCTTGAGGGTCAATTTCAAAAAATAAATAAGGATTAGCTGCAATATTTTTAGTGCTAATAGAAACTTTACATATTAATTTATTAGCTTCAATATATCCGATTAAAAGACCACAACATTCTTTAGGGTAATTTTTTCTTGCATTATTAATAATCTCATTTTTTATGATATTAGGTATTTTTATATTATTCATTATAACTTACTTTTTAATTATAATTTTTTTTATTTCTATGCTTGAATCCAAGCTTATTATATTAATTATATATTTTTTTTCATCTTCAAATTGAAGAGTAATATTTTCGTTATTAGATATAACATTTATTAAATTCATTTTTTCAGGAGTGTTTATTTCTATAATTGAGTTATTTATTTCAGGTTTTGATGACTTAGCTAAATTGCCACTTCTTTGTATTATAGTAAATACTAAGAATGATGTACCAAATACTATTAATATCCCCATAAATATTACTAAAAATTTTAGACCTCTCATTGTATTTCACCTATATTATATATTTATTAACTTTTAATATATTTAAGCTTTTTTTATGAATAATTCTAGTAAAGTAATTAAATTTTTAGTTTCTAATAAAGAACAAGGTCTTCGTGTGGATAAAGCCTTTTCTTTATATGATGATACTTTGAGTAGATCTTATATAAAAAAACTAATATTAAATGGCTCATTATATCTCAATAATCAAATATTTCTTGATCCATCTTATAAATTAATAAAAGGGAATCTTGTTAAGATTGTTTTGCCAGAATTAATAGATGATAAACCAAAAGCAGAAAATATTTACTTAGATATATTGTATGAAGATGATTTTTTATTAGTAATAAACAAGCAAGCAGGCTTGGTCGTCCATCCTGCCCCAGGAAATTATGAGGGAACTTTAGTAAATGCATTATTATATCACTGTAGAGGAAGCTTATCTGGCATAGGAGGCGTAAAGAGACCAGGAATAGTGCATAGGTTAGATAAAGATACGTCGGGTATAATGTTAGTTGCAAAAAATGATGAAGCACACCGATACTTGTCAAAGGGAATTTCAACTAAAAAAATAGAAAGAAAATATAAGGCAATAGTATGGGGAGAGCCAAAGCAAAAAGTAGGTATTATAAATGCAAATATAGCAAGGCATTCGCAGGATAGAAAAAAAATGGCTGTAGTCAATAATGTTGGAAGAGTAGCAATTACGGAATATAAAGTTATAAATTCGTATGGCTTCGCTTCTTTAATAGAGTGTAGCCTTCTGACTGGAAGAACACATCAAATTAGAGTTCATTTAGCTAATATGGGTTTTCCAATTATTGGAGACCAATTATATGGAAAGGGTAAAACTATATCATCTAAAATGCCTGATACATTGAAGTTTTTTTCAAGACAGGCATTACATTCTTATAGCATAAGTTTTATTCACCCATTTACTAAAGAGCAATTAAACTTTGAAAGTAACCTTCCAAAGGATATAGAATTATTAAAAAACGCTATAGAAAATTTTATATAATTTATACTTGATTTTTTATAAAAAATAACCAATTTAGTAAGTATGTATGATTTTATGAGGTTAAATAAATGTCTAATATAACACTGCCTTCTATTTCTGCCGATGGAAGCCTAAGACGATATCTATCAGAAATTGGACAGTTTCCTCTTTTAAAAAAAGAAGAAGAGTATACTCTTGCTAAGAATTGGCATGAGCACGAAGATATTGATTCCGCACATACATTAGTTACAAGTCACTTAAGGTTAGTTGCTAAAATAGCTATGGGTTATAGAGGTTATGGCTTACCTATATCAGATTTAATAAGTGAAGGTAATATAGGTTTAATGAAAGCTGTTAAACGTTTTGATCCAGATAAAGGCTTTAGATTAGCTACATATGCTCTTCTTTGGATAAAGGCGTCTATTCAAGAATATATATTACATTCTTGGTCATTAGTTAAAATTGGAACTACATCAGCTCAAAAAAAATTATTTTTTAACTTAAGAAGAATTAAAAATGAATTGAAGGTCTTTGAAGAAAAAGAACTTTCGCCAGAAATTATAAAAAAAATATCTCATAAATTAGTTGTTGAAGAGCAAGAAGTAATAAATATGAATCAAAGAATTAATGGAGATTACTCTTTAAATGCTCCTAGGCAAATTGATTCTAATGAAGGAGATTGGCAAGAGATACTAGTAGATGAAAAGTCTATTGACCAAGAAACATATGTTGCTGAAAAACAAGAAATAGAAAAAAGAAAATCAATGCTAGGAAAAGCTTTGTCTTTATTATCAGAGCGCGAAAGAACAATTTTTAGTTATAGAAGGTTAGCTGAGGAACCCAAAACATTAGAGGTACTTAGTAAGGAGTTTAATATTAGTAGGGAAAGAGTTAGACAAATTGAGGTAAAAGCATTTGAGAAGGTGCAACTTGAAGTAAAAAATATAAGTAATTCTCATAATAACTTAGTAATTGAAGATCATAAAAATAATAAATTTACTTAAAAGGATCTTGTATTAAGATAGTATCTTCCCTTTCAGGAGAAGTAGAAATCATAGATACAGGGCATTCAATTAATTTTTCAAGCTTTCTAATATATTTTTTTGCATTATTTGGCAGCTCATCAAAACTTTTACATTTTTGTGTAGAGGATTGCCAACCNTTTAATACTTCATANACAGGCTTTATTTTATTCATTTCTATATATGTATCTGGAACTGATTTAATAGTTTTTCCATTTAATTTGTAGCCTATACATATTTTGATTTCTTTAAATGTATCCAATACATCTAGTTTAGTCAGAGCGATACCATTGACGCCAGATAGTTTAATTGCGTAATTAACCATAACTGCATCAAACCAGCCACATCTTCTTTTTCTGCCAGTTACTACTCCAAATTCATGACCTATTTTNCCTAGTGCTTCGCCTGTGCTATTATTTTGTTCAGTAGGAAAAGGACCATAACCCACTCTTGTAGTATACGCTTTTGTTATACCCAAAACTTTATGTATTAAAGAAGGGCCTACGCCTGAACCAGTAGCAGCTTGAGAAGCTACAGTATTAGAAGAAGTTACATAAGGATATGTTCCATGGTCAATGTCTAACATTGTACCTTGAGCGCCTTCAAAAAGTACATTTTTTCCTGATTTATTTGCTGAAATAATTAAATCCATAGTATTATGAACATATGGTTTTAGAATAGGAGCAATCTTATTTAAAATTTTATTGATATAAGCTAGCTTGATTGGATTCTCATTTAGTCCTTTTAATATAGTATTGTGGTGATTAAGAGCAGTAGTTATTTGTATTTTTCTACTATCTAAATCATATAAATCACATAATCTAATTGATCTTCTTCCTGCTTTATCTTCATACGCAGGCCCTATTCCTCTGCCAGTTGTTCCAATTTTATTGTTACCTTTTCTGTTTTCTCTTAATTCATCTAATTTTTGATGATAAGGTAGTATCAAACTTGCTTTGCTTGATATTTTTAAAAGTCTAGGAGTTATTTTTAAGCCTTGTTGTTCTATTGTTTTTATTTCATTTATTAATGCCCATGGATCTATGACCACACCATTACCTATGATAGAAGGTTTTTTTCTAATTATTCCAGAAGGTAATAAGCTAAGTTTAAAAACCTTCTTGTCTAAAACTATTGTATGGCCTGCATTATGTCCTCCCTGGAACCTAGCAACCAGATCTGCTCTTAATGATAGCCAATCAACTATTTTACCTTTTCCTTCATCACCCCATTGAGTGCCTACTACTGTAACATTTGTCATTTTAACCTCGTAAATTTATAATTCTTTAATAATATTATTTTTTAAAATATGAGAACAGTTAAACTTTAGTGCTTCCTCTTTCTCTTTTACATTCTTTTTGTAATTAAGAATAGTTATCCATCCATTTTTTCTTAGCTCATGTGGAATAGTGCTATCATGGTTTAAAGGAATAAATATACGCTTTTGTTTATTATTAATACTTGTAGTCCTTAATAGTCCATCAAATAAAATAGATAGGCCCATACCCTTATATTTATTATCATTAACTTCTAAAATATACTCTCCACCAAAACCTAATTCTCGTTTTATATTTGATGAAAAAATTGCAAACCCGATACCAGAGTAATAATTAAAACCTCTGTTTTCAATAGGGTCGATAGTTATTTTTATGTCTTTATGAATCTTTTTTATTGCTCTACATATTAATGAAATTTCTTTAATCAGTGTTTTAGCTTTTTCAGGTAAATCAATTTTAGATAGTTTTTCTAATGCTCTTTCTTCTTCTCCTGCAGCGTCAGCAATTTGAGATAAAATAGAGCCACATTTTGGAATAGTTTTAATTTTATTGATATTTTTAACATTTAAATATGATTTTGCTTTTTCGATAGCTTGTTCATCTAGTTTATTATTCTTCATTATTAAATTTGCTATATTAGGTGTAGTAATATCTATGATTAGATTTGATATATTGACTTGATTTAAGGCCTGAATTCCTACAGANATTACTTCAACTGCGCCTTCAACACTTGGTGCCCCAAAAAGTTCTATACCCGCTTGCTTAAGTTGCCTTGAAGGATGTAACTGGTTTCCTTTAGGGCGTAAAATATCACCTGTATAAGNTAGCCTTAAANTATCATTTGTTTTATTTAATTTATTTGCTGCAATTCTNGCAATTTGTGGTGTTATATCATTTCTAATAAACATAGGTTTATTAGAAATAGGGTCTATAACTCTAAATATATTNTGGTNANTTGTNGTATCTAAAAATAATGTATAGTTTTCCTCAAACTCTATAAGTGGAGGAATAACCTTATCATAACCATTAAGCATAAAGCAGTTCATAAGATTCTCTGTTAAATAAGAATCTTTATAAGCATTTTTTTCTAATAAGTCACTTATACCTATAGGTAATAAAGAAGCTTTTGGTTTAAAATTTTTCATAATAATTTTTCAAGTTTTTTATATATACTAAATCTAAATTATATTTTTTGCAAAAGTAAGTGCTTTTGCGCTTTTAACTTGAGGTATATCGTTTATATTTTTTATTAATTCTGATGAAACAGCTTCATCTATTTCAATTAATGCTATTGCATCACCGCCTATTTCAGTTCTTCCTAGATGAAACGTTGCAATATTAATATTTGCATTTGATAGTATAGAGCCTAGTGCTCCAATAAAACCTGGCTTATCTTCATTAGTTATAAATAACATATTGGGTCCAAGCTCGGCTTCAATTCTAGTATTCATAACACCTACAATTCTTGGCTTATTACCATATAAAGTTCCTATAACATTGCGAGTTCGTCTTTCCGTCTCTACAGTTAATGATATATCTGTGATATAGTCCCCAGATTTTTCACGAGAAGAAGTAGTAATATTCATGTTTCTACTACTTGCAATAACGGCAGCGTTTACCACATTTACTGCTTCCATACTATGTGATAATAGCCCGGCAATTATTACATTTATGAGTGGTTCTGTATTTAATGATGTAACTTGTCCGCCAAATTCAATTTTAATATTTTTAATACTAGTTTCTGTAATCTGTCCTGTTAGTTTTCCTATCTGCTCTGCCAGTTTTATATAGGGTTTTAATTTTGGAGCGTCTTCTGCTGAAATCGAAGGAATATTTAATGCGTTAGTAATTGATCCAGATATTAGATAATTTGACATCTGTTCCGCAACTTGTATTGCTACATTTTCTTGTGCTTCTTCAGTAGACGCACCTAAATGAGGAGTAACTACCATTTGATCTAAGCCAAATAAGACATTAGATTTTGCAGGCTCATTAATAAATACATCAAAGGCGGCACCACTTACCTTTCCAGATTCTATCGCATTTGCTAGGTCTTCTTCATTCACTAACCCACCACGAGCACAATTAATTATTCTTACCCCTTCTTTCATCTGATTTATAGATTTGGAATTAATAATATTTTTGGTAGTATCTGTAAGCGGAACATGAAGTGTAATAAAGTCTGATTGCTTCAATAAGGATTCCAAAGATATTTTTTCCACACCTATCTCTTGAGCCTTTTCTTCTGTAAGGTATGGATCATAAACCTTAACATGCATTTTTAAACCTTTGGCTCTATCAGCAACAATAGATCCAATATTTCCACAGCCAATCATTCCTAAAATCTTAGAATACAATTCTGTACCGGTATGTTTAGATTTTTCCCATTTACCTAAGTGTGTAGAGGTATTAGCTATAGGAATATTTCTGGCGAGAGCCATCATTAAAGCTATAGTATGCTCGGCTGTAGTAATTGAATTACCAAATGGCGTATTCATTACAATTGTTCCATTAGCTGTTGCAGCTTCTATATCTACATTATCCACTCCTATACCTGCTCGCCCAATCACTTTTAAATTTTTTGCGTGTTTTATAATTTCAGGAGTTACCTTTGTATTAGACCTAATAGCTAGGCCATCATATTTATTAATTATATCAGATAGTTCTTCAGGAGATAGAGCTGTATTTATAGTAACTTCAATACCATTTTTTCTAAATATATCTTCCGCTTTTTTACTTAATTTATCTGATATTAAAACTTTAGGCATAGTAATTCTCCATAATATTTTATTATACTTTAGATAGGTTGTTCCAGGCCCAGTCTAGCCAAGGTAGCAAAAGTTTAATATTTGATTGCTCTATAGTTCCTCCACCCCAAATTCGAATACCTAAGGGTGCAGATGGATAGTGATTTATATCATAAGCTGCTTCTTTTTCTTCTAATATGCTAAAAAAACTTTTTAATATGTTCTTTTGCTCAGTAATGTCTTTATTTAAAAACCAGGAGTCTTTTATTTTTAAACAAATAGATGTTGATGACCTAGATTCTATATCATTAGCTAAAAAATCTACCCAATTTGTTTGCTNTACCCATTCTTCTATTGCNTCCAAATTAGATTTGCTTCTTTTGATCATTTCATTTAACCCCCCAATACTGTTTACCCATTTCAGAGAATTCAGAGCATCCTCAATACAGAGCATAGAAGGAGTGTTAATAGTACTACCTTGAAAAATTTTAGCTTGAAATTTTCCCTTATTTGCTAATCTAAATAACTTTGGAATTGGCCAAGTNGGTTTATATTCTTCAAGTCTTTGTATAGCTCTTGGAGACAAAACCAGTATGCCGTGTTGAGCTTCTCCACCTAAAACTTTTTGCCATGAAAATGTAGTTACATCGAGCTTATCCCAGGCAATATCCATTGCTAATACTGCAGAAGTTGCATCACATAAAGTCAGACCTTTTCTATCATCTTTTATCCATTCCCCATTAGGAACTTTTACTCCTGCTGTAGTTCCATTCCAAGTAAAAATTACATCATTATTAAAATCAACTTTGCTCAAATCTGGTAAGAATCCATAATCAGCATCAATGATATTTGTATTTTTAATTTGAAGTTGATCTATTACATCAGTAACCCAGTCTCTTCCAAATGCATCCCAAGCTAAAATATCTATTCCTTTTTTACCAAGTAAGGACCACATAGCCATCTCAAATGCTCCTGTATCTGACCCTCCTACAATTGCAACTTCATAATCTTTTGGTATTTTTAATATAGATTTAGTTTCACTTATTAATTTCTGAATCCTATTAACGCATATAGGTGATCTATGAGATCTACCTAAAACAGCATTATTAAGAAAAGAAGCATCCCAATTAGGTATCTTAGAACAAGGGCCAGAAGAAAATTTCGGATTAGCAGGCAGTTTTAGTGAATTCATAATATTTCCCGTATAACTTATTTTATGTTTTAGATAACTTAATTTTAACTGCACTGTATTATTGTGTTGTTTCTTGTCAATAATATATTCTAATTTTTCATATTATTAATTAAATGGTTTAATGGTCCATTTCCTTTTCCTAGATTAGGTGCATATTTTATAGATTTATTAACAAAAGCATGTGCTCTCTCAACAGAGGAGTATAAACTCATCTTTTGTCCCATTCCGCACGCTATTGCACTAGATAATGTACAGCCAGTTCCATGAGAGTTTTTAGTTATAATCTTAGTACTATAGAAATAGTCAGTTTTATTTTTGCTAATTAGTATGTCTGTAAGATTATTATCATTTAAATGGCCACCTTTCATTAAAACATTATTAATACCCATTTTTATAATTTCCTTACCAGTTCTTTCAAGGTCTATAATGTTATTAATTTTTTTACCTGTTATCACTTCTGCTTCAGGTATATTAGGAGTAATTATACTACATAAAGGCATTAAATTTTTAATTAAAGCTTTTTCAGCTCCAATATCAAGAAGTTTGTGACCACCCTTTGCAACCATAACGGGGTCTAAAACAATAGGTATATTTTTATTAATTTTTGAAAGTAAATTTGAGATACAAATTATAATTTTCTCATTTGATAACATTCCAATCTTTATTGCATCTGTCCCGATGTCATCTAACACGGCCAATATTTGAGCTTCTACCATTGCTTCAGGAATATTTAATATCTTATTGACTCCTAAAGTATTCTGCGCAGTTATGGCAGTTATCGATGAAGTAGCAAAGCCTCCTAGTGCGGATATGGTTTTAATGTCGCCTTGTATTCCGGCTCCACCTCCGGAATCGGAGCCAGCAATAGACATTATTCTTGCTAGTTTAGTATTAATCATTAATATAATTTTTTATTTCTAATTTAAGATTTTTTAAAGTCTTACTGAGTAAAACTTTATTAGAGGCCTCTCCCATTATTCTTAATTTATGCTCAGTGCCTGAGGCTCTGATAATTATCCTGCTATTTTTTCCTAATATATTTTCTGCATACTTTATTTTATTTTCAATAAAAGGGTCTGTTTCTTTATATTGAAATTCATTTATATTATAATCTATACTTTCTATTAACTGAGGAAATAAAGAAAAAATATTTAATATTTCAGACACTTTTTTATTTTTTTCAATCATTGATGCAATTACTTGAAGGGATGCTACTAGACCATCTCCTGTACTTCCATGTTCGCCAATAATAATATGCCCTGATTGTTCTCCTCCAATATTACAATTATTAAGTCTCATTTTTTCAACTACATATCTATCGCCTACCTTAGCTCTAATTAGCTTAATATTATTTTTGTTAAGGTGTTTTTCTAGACCCATATTCGTCATTTGAGTACCTACTATTGAATCTCCTTTAAGTAATTTTTGATCTAAATATCTTTGTGTGATTAGCCCAATTATTTTGTCACCATGAATAAAGTTGCCTTTTTCATCACATATTATACATCTATCGGCATCACCATCTAGAGCAATGCCAATATCAGCTTTATGTTTTTTTACCATATCAGACGTTAGTTTAGGGCTTGTAGAACCACATTTATGATTAATATTAGTTCCATCAGGACTGCATCCAATAGGAATAACTTCTGCACCTAATTCCCATAGAGCCCTTGGTGCAACTTGATAGGCTGCTCCATTTGCGCAATCAATCACTACCTTTAACCCTTTGAGAGATAATTCACGAGGAAAAGTTGATTTCACAAACTCTAAATATCTGCCTCCTGCATCTTCTATTCTTTTTGCTCTTCCTAGATTTGCGGAATCTACTAAATTTGATTGGCAATCATTGTCCATTAAAGCTTCTATTTTTAGTTCATTTTTATCACTAAGCTTTTCTCCATTCGGACCAAATAGTTTTATTCCATTATCCTCATATGAATTATGAGAAGCTGATATCATTACACCTACATCACATCTCATTGATCTTGTAAGCATTGAAATAGCTGGTGTGGGCATTGGACCAACTAAAAATACATTCATACCTGTAGATATAAAGCCTGCTGTTAATGCAGGTTCTATTAAATATCCAGATAATCTGGTATCTTTTCCTATCACTACAGTATGTAGATGCTTGCCTCTAGTAAAATATTTACCTGCAGCAATACCTACTTTTAATGCTGTTTCTCCAGTCATAGGGTGGGTATTTGCTCTACCTCTAATCCCATCTGTACCAAAATATTTTCTTAATTTATTTTTAGAACTAACATTATTTATTGTCATATTATTATCAATTATATTTTTTCCCAAATAGTTAGGGCTTGTTTTGTTTCTTTTACATCGTGTACTCTAAAAAATTTTACACCTTTTGTTAAAGAAGATATAGCAAGAGAAACAGATCCAGGCAATCTTTCTGATGGGTTTGTGTTTGTTATCCTTCCTATCATAGACTTTCTAGATGCTCCTATTAATATATGAGATCTTAAAGAATGTAATAATGCTAAATCTTTAAAAATTTTTAAATTATGTGTATCATTTTTACCAAACCCAATGCCAGGATCAATTATTATATTTCTTTCCTTTATACCTTTCTTAATAGCATATGTTTTTTTTGATTCTAAATAATTTTTAATTTCCAAAGACACATTTTTATACAAAGGCCTATTTTGCATATTATTTGGTTGTCCTTGCATATGCATCATAATCAATCCTGTATTATTTTTAGATATAACGTCTGCTGCTTTATCATCTGAAAGAGCTGATATATCATTTATGATCGTTGCGCCCTCATCTATAGCTGCTTGCATAGTAGATGAATTTCTTGTGTCACATGATATAGGGATATTAAATTTAGAGAGTTCTTTAATAATTGGAATTACTCTTTTCTGCTCTTCTTCTGTAGTAATTTTTATAGATCCAGGCCTAGTTGATTCTCCTCCTATATCAATTATACTTGCCCCATCTTCATACATCATTAAAGCTTTTTTTACAGCTGCTTCCTTGCTAAGGATATTATTAGAAGCTTTAGAAAAGCTATCAGAAGTAATGTTTAAAATACCCATTATGTGAAATTTTTTATTTTTTAGTCCTAAAAAATCTTTAGGTTTATAAGAGTATTGTTTCAATATTTTTTTTATATCACTTTTTGCTATAAAATTAGTATTCCATGATTCTTTTTCGTTTATAGAATACAAAAGAGGAATACTACCTAATGTTTTTTCAGAGGATTGAATTTCAAAATTTAGAAATGCCATATTTTTGCCAGCCAATGGCATAGCTGTTCCTGTTGAAATTAAATATTTGGCCTCCGCACCAAATACTAGGTTTCTTGGTATAATAAAATATTTATTCACAATAAAAAATATAAAATTTAATTATGTTTCATTTGGTGTTGGGTTTTTAATATTACTGTTTTTTATTGGTTTATTGTTTTCAGGATCAATGGAAACATTTTTTGTCTCTGTATTAACTCTGTTTACGTCTTTTCCAGATAAAATATTATTAATATCCTCCGCAGATAAGGTTTCGTATTCTAATAAACCCTTAGCTACTTTGTGTAAGTCGTCAATTTTCTTGGTTAAAATTTTTCTGGAAGTCTCTTCTCCAATTTCAACTAATTTTCTAACCTCTTCATCAATTATTCTTGCTGTTTCGTCAGAAATATTTCTTTGTTGAGCAACAGAGTGTCCTAAAAAAACCTCCTCTTGATTAGTCTCGTATCTTAAGGGGCCTAATTTTTCAGAAAACCCAAATTCCATGACCATTCTTCTAGCTAAGTTTGTAGCTTGTTGAATATCATTGCCTGCACCAGTAGTAATATATTTTTTACCATATATCAATTCTTCAGCAACTCTGCCACCAAACATAGATGCAATTAGTGCTTCCAACTCCATTCTAGTTTGTGAAAGCTTATCTCTTTCTGGGAGCCACATAGTTACACCTAGAGCCCTTCCTCTTGGAATAATAGTTACTTTATGCAATGGTTCATGCCCCTCTACATTTAGCATTACCAATGCATGGCCAGCTTCATGATAAGCGGTCATTTTCTTTTCATCTTCTGTCATTACCATTGAACGTCTCTCAGCACCCATCATGACTTTGTCTTTAGCCTGTTCAAGTTCTATCATTCCTACATTTAATTTACTTTTTCTTGCTGCTAGCAAAGCAGCTTCATTAATTAGGTTTGCTAAATCTGCGCCAGAAAAACCTGGTGTGCCTCTAGCTATTATTCTTGGGTCTACATTCTTTGCAATAGAGATATTTTTCATATGTACTTTAAGTATTTTTTCTCTGCCCAATATATCAGGATTTGGAACTACTACTTGCCTATCAAATCTACCGGGTCTAAGTAATGCAGGATCTAGAACATCTGGTCTATTCGTAGCAGCAATTAAAATTACGCCTTCATTTGTTTCAAAACCATCCATCTCAACTAAAAGTTGATTTAATGTTTGTTCTCTTTCATCATTACCTCCTCCCAAACCGGCACCNCTANNTCTNCCNACTGCATCAATTTCATCNATAAATATNATACATGGTGNATNTTTTTTTCCTTGCTCNAACATATCNCTNACTCTNNNTGCNCCNACNCCNACAAACATTTCAACAAAGTCTGAGCCAGATATTGTAAAAAATGGAACATCAGCTTCTCCGGCNACCGCTCTAGCTAGCAATGTTTTTCCTGTTCCNGGAGGGCCAACTAATAAAACACCTTTTGGAATTTTACCTCCTAATTTTTGAAATTTTTTTGGATTTCTTAAAAATTCAATAATTTCTTCCAACTCATCCTTTGCTTCATCTATTCCTGCTACGTCTTCAAATGTTACTTTACCGTGCTTCTCTGTAAGTAATTTCGCTTTTGATTTTCCAAAACCCATTGCACCACCTTTACCACCTTGCATCTGTCGCATAAAAAATATCCAAACACCTATAAAAAGAAGCATAGGAAGCCAGTTTATGAGCATGCCTAGGATTGGCGATACGTTTTCATCAAGTGGAGCTGCAGTCACTTTTACTCCACTATTAGTTAATTTAGTAATTAAGTCAGGATCATTAGGCGCATAAGTTGTAAAAGCCTCTCCTGACTGGAAGTGTCCTAGTATATTATTTTCTTTAATTNTTACATCATTAATATTATTCAATTTAACNTGAGAAAGAAACTCAGAATATGGTAATGTTGTATCTTTAGTTTGCGTAGTTTTGTCTTGAAATAGATTGAAGACAGCTAATAAAAATATAACTATTATCGCCCAAGCAACTAAATTTTTTCCCATTTTATTCAAAGTATTTCTCCAAGTTTAATATATGCTAAAATTTTTATATTGTTTCATTAATATATGTTCCACATTACTAATTTCTATATTTTTTTTCCAAAAACTATTCTTCCAATATAATAGATGGGGTATAGATACGATTTCTTCAAGTAATCTAATAGTAGGAATTGTTTTTATAGCACTAAAGCTTATACTAGGTTTTGTAATTTTATTCAATTTAATCATTAACAAATAATCTTTTTCTCCTAAAGGACCGATAGTGATATTTTTATTTTTTGTATTATTACAAATAATAAACCTTCTGTCCCATAAACTTTTATAATTTATCAGGTTAATTGTTTTCATCGTGTTATCTAATTGCCTACACATAAATATAGAATCTTTACTTATTTTTATATAAACACCTCCTACTGTAGTATTTATTTTATCTAGGCCAATTATTTTTTCTAGAACGCGATTAATAATAGAAGTTTTTCTTGGGTACTTTTTTCCTCCAATTATTTTTATTAAAGTATTTAGTAATTTTTTTTGAAAAACATCGGGCAATTTTAGAAAGTTATCTAAGGATATTTTACAAATACCGACTTCATTGAATGTAATACTATTCTTCATGGTATTNAATAAAATTCTATCTATATTAAACTTCAATTTACTATAAAGAGTAATGCTTTCATTAAAACCTCTAAACATATCAATGCTTATTAATAATTTACGTATTTTACTTCTAGAATATTTTATATCTTCATTGGAAGGGTCTTCTAGCCATTTCATATTGTTTTTTTTACATAATTCTATCAGCGTTTTCTTTCTTATATTAAGTAAAGGTCTAATCAGATTTAGGTGTCCATATGAAGTCAGTATTTTTGTTTTTTCTTGCATGCAACTTAGACCATCTAAGCCACTCTTCGCTTCCAATCTTATGATAAAAGTCTCAATTTGATCGTCGGCATGATGCCCTAATAATATATAATCACATTGATGCTTATTACATGCTTCGCATAAAAGATCATAGCGAGCTATTCTGGCTGATTCTTGTATTTTAGTTTTAGGTTTTAATGTTGTCCATGCTAAAGTATGATGTTTGATATCTATAGTTTTCATCAAATTTTTAACATATCCAACTTCTTTTGCAGAGTCACTACGAAGTTGATGGTCTATTGAAAAAGCAAAAAGTTTATAATTATACTTATATTTATATTTNTTAGCTAAAATAGCTAGCGCGAGACTATCTGCTCCGCCAGAGATTGCTAATGCAATATTTTTTCCNATAAAAATATTTTTATTATTTTGAATAAATTTTTCAAAATTAATTGCTAATAAATCTATGTTTTTCAATATATTATTTGCAGTCTAATTTATCTTTATATGTTTGGGCCCTATTAGAGATTCTTGAAGGTGCATCGGGAAACTCTTCATCTAGCTTTTTAAATGTTGCACAAGCCTCTGTTGTCTTTTTTAGTAAGTCTAAAGAAATTGCTAATTTAAATAGCTGATCTGCTGCTTTAGAGCCTTCAGGAAACTTTAAATAACCTTCTGCAAAAGTAGTTGCAGCATTTTGATAATATTGTCTCACATAAAATGTTTGTCCTAGCCAGTAATAAGCATTACTGGTCAAAGTATGATCAGGATAATCTTTAATAAATGCTTTAAAAGCAACTCTAGCTGCTTCAATATCCCCTTTTGATAAAATATTGTATGCTCTTTGATAAATCTCTTCAGGATTATTATTTGNAACAATAGAGTTATCTTTTTTAGCAGAAGTNTTTTCTTTTTGTGTAATTATATCTAACTGAACTGGTTTCGTGNTAGTATTTTTTTTAATAATTTGGTCCTCGCCAGAANCAGAATCAGGGTTTATTTTGGCTAATACTTTTACTGTTGAAGTGCCTTGATCTTCATTGATAACATTTAATTCATTACTATCTACATTATTATTTTTAGANGGCATACCTGGATATATTGGGTAATCTTCAATGATCTCTTCAGAAACTAATTTTTCATTATCTATATTATTTTCAGTAGTTATATTTTTGCTATTAATTACATCTAATTTAGATTCTAAAATAGAGTTTTGCGTAATTAATTTTTCTACTTGCGTCCTAACATAGTTAAGCTCTTCAATAAGTCCTTCTATAGACCTAGATNTTTCTTCAAGTTCTATTAGCCTTCTTTCATGGCTAGCTCTATCATCTAAATTTAATGACTCTTTATTATCATTTAAATTTTGCGAATTAGTAGATAATTCTTTACCTTGATAAACTTTTCTTTCAAGGTCAACTATTTTTGTATTCAGTCCTTCAATCCTATTTAGAATAGTTTCGTTTATATTAAGGTTTTTTTCATTACTATCCTGTGCATAAATTTGTGTCGAAATTAATACATTCAAACTTATTAAGGAAAATATAAAAACAAACGTGTTNTATTTCATTTTATTAATTATTTTTCTAATTACTATTTATAAATGTTACAGCGGTCCTGTTTTGAGTCCACGCCCAATCATCATGCCCTTCAACCGTCGGCTTTTCTTTTCCATAAGAAATGACTGCAATTCTACTAGAGCTAATACCTAGTGATATTAAATAATTTTTTACGGCGGCACCTCTTCTTTCACCAAGCGCTATATTGTATTCTCTAGTACCTCTTTCGTCACAGTGNCCAGTAATAGTTATAGATATATCAGGATTNCGAGTCAGAAACTGATANTGCTTTTGTAAGGTATTAGCGCTTTCATCATTAATAATGGACTCATCATATCCAAAGAAGACTCTATCTCCTACATCAATTAATTCAGAAGAAAGTTTTTCTTCTACTGTTAATGCTACTTCATCTATTTGAATTGGAGTAGCAGTGACATCTTCTATTTCTATTTCNTCTGTTGAAGTACTGCTTATTTCTATATTTCCACCTTCTGCATCTAGTAATAGACTATCTTGGTCTTTATTGCTGCAACTTACCAAATATGATAAAATAATAATGGAAGCGATGACTTTAAAGTACTTTAACATATATTCTCCTTAATTATATCTACTATATATGTATACTATATTATAAATACATATATTTCATTATAATAAATTATTTTTCTTAATCTGTTTAATTTATATTCTTTGGGCTCCATGAAGGATCAGAAGCATCTTCAGGAGTAATTAATTCTCTTTCTCGGTTGCCTGTTATGTCAATCACAAAAAGTCTAGTTCTCATACTTCCATCTTTTTGTGGAGTTTGTCTAAAAAAACTTAAAACTCTTCCACCTGGTGCCCAAGTTGGACCTTCGGTAAGATAACCTTCAGCAATTAATCTTTCTGCTGNCCCATCAGGATGCATCAAGCCAATAAAAAATCTTCCTCTAGTAAATTTAGTAAATGCTATATAGTCTCCCCTTGGAGACCATACAGGTGTCGCATAGCTTCCTCTTCCAAAACTAATTCTTTTAGGGTTTTTACCATTTTCTTTCATTATATAAAGATGTTGTCCTCCAGACCTGTCAGAATTAAAAACAATGTTTTTACCGTCTGGTGAAAAGGATGGAGAAGTATCAATAGCAATTCCTTTTGTAAGCTGTTTTGTTTGTTTATCTTTANGATTCATTATGTGAATATTAGTGGAACCATTTTGAGATAATGACATTACTAAACTTGAGCCATTAGGTGAGAATCTTGGAGCAAAAGACATGCCTGGAAATTCTCCTAATATTTTCATCTTACCAGTTTTTAAGTTATATAAGTATACACTAGGCTTGAGCCCTCTATTTATTCCCCTATATGAAAAAAAAGTAATTTGCTCTTGATTTGGAGAAAATCTAGGTGTTAATACTAATGAATTTCCATCTGTTAAGTATTGATGATTAGCCCCATCTTGATCCATAATGGCAAGTCTTTTTTTTCTATTTTTTTGTGAACCAGATTCTGATACATAAACTATTCTTGTATCAAAATAGCCTTCTTCACCAGTTAACCTTTCATAAATCTTATCTGATATTATATGAGATATTCTTCTCCAAGATTTTATTTTGGAAGACAGAGATATACCAAACAATCTTTTCTCTCCATATACATCCCATAATTTTATACTAACATTTATTTTGTTATCAGCTCTTTTTGATATATTTCCTGTAATTAGTGCTTGAGCATCTATAATTCTCCAATCTCTAAATTTTGGACTGCTAATAAGTTGTTCTGGGTTTTGCATATATGCATCTCTATTTAATAATTTAAATAATCCTGAATTCACTAAATTATCAGCAATTAAATTAGGAATATTATTATGTAGTTTTAATTCTTTCAAATCATCTTCAATTGTAAAATAGGATATTGCAATNGGCATTGCCTGAATTTTACCACCCATAATATCTATCCTGAGAGGTTCTTCTTGTGCAAATACAACTTTATAATAGGACATAAAAAAACAAGAGAAAAAAACATATGNAATAAAAATAAACTTTATAAATTGCCTTTTAAAATTATACATAAAATTTCTCCATTTATTTATATTTTATTTATGTTTCGTAGGGTGTAAAGCGAATATCTACAATTTTCCATAAGTTATATTCTTCCTGTGGCAATTTTTCGAATTTGCCTAGCTTCTTTATCGCACGCTGTGCAGCTTCTACATAGGGCAAATATGTAGGATCGTTTTGAGCTTTTTTAAGAGAGNCTTTATCAATTATAGTTTTAATTATTGTTCCGTCTGGCCTTANATATATTCTTAATTGAACAGTTATATCATTGATAACTTTTANGTCTGGAGCGGGAGGNAAAGTATAGTTCGCTNTAATTTGTTTGTATATATTATTAGCTATAGACTTTTGACTTTTTCTTATTTCTGCCTGCGTTTTTTTAGACTTATTATTAATTTTATTTTTAATCTCTTTGACAGGTTTTATTGGCTTTGGCTGATTTTTTGCAAGGTTTTTTAACATGTCATCAAAAAAGGCATCATCATTTATTGTTTTTGGCTTATCTATNTTTTTTACTATTTTTTCTTCTGGTTTTATAATTTTAGGTTTTTTTATAGGTGGTTTAGGCTTTATATTAATTTTTTTTATAGCTTTATCTTTTTTAGGAATAATAATTGGTTTTTGCTTTGGTGGAGCTGTCTTTATCGCAGTATTTTTTTTAACTTCTTTTACTTCTTTTACTTCTTTTACTTCTTTTACTTCTTTTACTTTTTCATTTACAATTTCAACAGATATATAATTTATCTCTTTTGTTTTAATTTCAGGAAGTGTTACTGAAATTAAAACAAAAATTAATCCATGTATAAATAAAGATGAGTAAAAAGCTTTTTTCAATTTTTATTTTTCAGTCTTTTGTTTCGTTAGTAGCGCGACTTTATTAAAACCTGCATTTGTAACTAAGCTCATTAATTCCATAACTTCACCATAAGGTAGTTCCGTATCTGCTCTGATAAAAATTCTTGATTGTTTTTTCAAGCCGGCGATAGCATTTAATTTTATAATCAAGGTTTCAGCTTTAACAATATTGTCTCCTATAAAAATTTCTCTATTTTTATTAATTGTTATAGTTAGGGGTTCATCTTGCCCAGGAACTGCTTTAGATTCAGTTGTAGGCAATTCAACTGNCACACCTGTTGTTAAGAGCGGAGCAGTAATCATGAAAATAATCAATAATACAAGCATTACATCTACTAAAGGAGTAACATTAATTTCTGACATAGGTTGATGTTGAAAAGACTTATTTCCTTTATTATTTATTTTCATTCTTCTGAACTTTGCTCAGATAGATGTCTAGATAGTAAAGCTTCAAATTCACTTGCAAAATTTTGTAGTCTCAAGGCATAAGTGTTTAAATTATTAGATAGCTTGTTATAGGCTATAACAGCAGGAATAGCAGCAACTAGGCCCAGAGCAGTCGCTAATAAGGCTTCTGCTATTCCTGGTGCCACTACTGCCAGAGATGTGTCTTTACTTAAAGCTATGGATTGAAAGCTATTCATAATTCCCCATACCGTTCCAAATAAACCTATAAAAGGTGCTGTAGAGCCTACTGTAGCTAAAAAACCAATATTTTTTTCTACATTTTCTAATTCTCTTGTTACGGCTACATTCATAACTTGATGTATTCTTTCTTGAAGCCCGGCTTGTATTTTTTCATTTGATAAAGAGTTGCTATTACTAGCTCTGGTCCATTCATACATTCCAGCAACAAATACAGTAGCTAATGGGTGTTGAGGGCTTTTCTCTTCTTCTTTGTATAGTTTCTCTAAAGATTCTCCAGACCAAAAAGTTTCTTCAAATGCATTTGCTTGTTTTTTTAATAAAAAAAATCTTTTTGTTTTCTCAATAATAATACTCCAAGACCATATACTTGCTATCAATAATATTAGCATAACAATTTTAACAATAGTATCAGCTTGAAGCACTAATCCCCAAAATGATACGTCCATTGGCAAATCTGAAATTAATTCACTTTCCATTTATTACTCCTTGGCATTTATATTACTATTTAATCTTTCTAATACTATTTTAGGTAAACGAGAAGGTTTACCTTTAGTATTTACTGATCCTAATGTTACGTCAATTTTAGCTAGTACTATCATTTTTTTATATATTGTTTGTTCCATGATAATTTTGGCTGCAGATATATTTAATATTATACTTTTTATATTCAATNAATCATCTAATTGAGCAGATTTAAAGAATTCTATAAATAAATTTTTAACAACAAACTGAATATCATACTCATTTTTTAATATTAATTGTTCTATTTTCATTTTACGTAGCATTTCTGTTCTTGCGCGCTCTGCAAATTTTAAATAGTTTGCATGATATACTAAACCTCCCGCATCTGTATCTTCATAATAAACTCTAATATTATTAGAATGCTTTAATATTGATATTTTATTTATATTTTGTTTCATTTTTATGAATAGGTTTATTCTTTTTTAATAAATAATTTTTCTAAAGCAATCTTTGTTGCAACTCTTCCGCGAGGAGTTTTTTGTAAAAANCCTTTTTGAATNAAGTAAGGTTCTATAACATCCTCGATAGAATCTTTTTGTTCNCCCATTTGCGCTGCTAGAGTTTCTAAGCCCACTGGCCCACCGTTATGATCATTAATTAAATGATCTAAATAGTTTTGATCCATTTGATCCAATCCATTTGAATCTACTCCTAATTGGGATAATGCTTGATCAGCAATATTTTTATTTACTTCAGAGTGCTCTTTATCTACTGAAGTTATAATATCTCTTAGTCTTCTTACAAGTCTGCTTGCTACTCTGGGAGTACCTCTAGACCTTTGTGCAATTTCTAAAGCCGCAGAGTCATCCATTTTTACATTAAGAAGGTTGGCGGACCTTAAAACAATTTCTTTCATTTCTGGAATTTCATAGAATTCTAATCTTGCAGGAATTCCAAAACGATCTCTCAATGGGTTTGACAATAATCCAGCTCTAGTTGTGGCTCCTATCAAGGTGAAAGGTTGAAGATCAATTTTAACAGATCTTGCGGATGGTCCTTCACCTATCATGATATCTAAATGAAGATCTTCCATAGCAGGATATAATATTTCTTCTACCGTATTATTGAGACGGTGTATTTCATCAATAAACAANATATCATTTTTTTCTAATGAAGTTAGTAAAGCTGCTAAATCTCCAGGCCTCTGTATTACTGGTCCAGAAGTAGACCTAAAACCTACATCTAATTCATTTGCAATTATTTTTGCTAGAGTTGTTTTTCCTAAACCTGGAGGNCCATATAATAAAACATGATCAAGAGCTTCTTCTCTTTTTTGTGCGGCTTTCATAAAAATATTTAAATTATTACATAATAAAGTTTGTCCAATAAAGTGCTTAAGTCTTTGTGGCCTAAGAGCATAATCATTATTATCTCTACTTTCAGCACTGGCTACAGGACTAATATTCTTTTCTTCTTCTAAATTCATTTTCTTTTCACAGAAATGACTTTTAATGCAATTTGCAACATATCTTCCACTTTTTTACCTTTATCTTCATTACTTAGTTTTGATATAACTTCATATGCTTCGTGATGTCCATAACCAAGACCTATAAGTCCACTTATTAGGTCTTGAATATTATTATTTTCTTTAGAATTTTTATTGTCAAGATTTGAAATATTTAGAGTTTTATCTTTTAATTCTGAGCATATTCTTAGGGCTCCTTTGCTACCTATGCCAGGAATACGCGTTAATGATGTTTTGTCATCAGACAAAATAGCCATTTCTAATTCTTCAGGAGTCATTATGGATAAGCCTTTTAGAGCGGTCTTTGCTCCTACACCTTGAACTTTTAGTAATAAACCAAACCAATACTTTTCTTTTTCTTCATTAAAGCCATACAAAGTAATTTGGTCTTCTCTAACTATAGTTTCAATTAATATTTCATCTAGTTGACCTTTTGGAGATAATTTATTGAGTACTTTAGAAGGACAAAATACTAGATAGCCAACTCCAGAAACATCAATGATTACATAATCTTCTCCCATTTGATCAATAATGCCTCTTAGCTTCGCAATCATTATTATTTCCTTATATTCATTTGATGTATTTTAGAGTTTGCAAAAACAGTATGACATAGGGCTACTGCTAATGCATCCGATTCATCTTCGGAGTTTATTATGCAACCAGGTAATAAAATTTTTACCATTGATGCTACTTGATCTTTTTTAGCTCTTCCTGAACCAGTTACAGATTGTTTAACTCTTGTTGGAGAATATTCATGAACTGGCATTTCATTTATAGAGCATGCTGCTATTGCAGTGCCTCTCGCCATTCCAAGTTTTAAAGAGGATTGCCCATTCATATTAACAAAAACTTCTTCTATTGCAGCTACTGAAGGTTGATACTCTTTAATAATAGAAACTAGACCTTGATGAATACCTTTTAACCTTTCAGAGAGTGTTAATGAAATTTTAGGAGAAATATTACCACTTGCTACCCAGGAATTTTTATCTTGTATAGAATTTATAACACACCAACCAGTATGGCGTAAGCCTGGATCTAAGCCTAAAAGAAGCATCTATTTTCCTTATAATAAATAATTAATTATTGTTGATCTTCTCCATAACTTCATCTGATATTTCCGCATTGCTATAAACTGTTTGGACATCATCATTGTCCTCTAATATGTCTATAAATTTTAATAATTTTTCTGCTTGCTCCTCATTAATAGATTGTAAATTTTGTGGAACCCATTCTAATTTGGCACTAGTTGGGTCACCTATATTTAAAGTTATACTGTCTCTAACATTACCAAAATCTTCTACANTACATATTGCAGTATGCNCAATCATATCGCTACTTATATCTTCAGCACCTGCTTCAGCAGCTAATTCAAAAAATTTATCCTCACTACACTGTTCAGCACTGAACTTAATTACACCTTTTCTAGTAAATACAAAGCTTAAACTTCCTGCTTCTCCCATGCTTCCACCATTTTTGTTAAAGTTTGAGCGTATTTCAGAAGCAGTTCTATTTCTATTATCTGTTAGCACATCTATAATAATGGCAATACTACCTGGTCCATACCCTTCGTAGCGGATTTCCTCATAAACTGCGTCATCATTTCCTCCAATAGCTTTTTGTACTGCTTTTTCTATTCTATCTTTTGGCATATTTTCAGCTCTTGCACTAATAATAGCATTTCTTAATCTAGGNTTTTTTTCTGGTTCAGGCAGTCCAGATTTTGCAGCTACTGTTATTTCTCTTGCCATTTTTGAGAATAATTTAGCTCTTTTTGCATCTTGAGCACCTTTTCTATATTGAATATTTTTAAATTTTGAGTGACCAGCCATTTTAATCTTTCTATTAATTTTTATATTTTCATTATACTTATTTTTTTATATTATAAATTATTTTTTATATTTTTTCTGGAATTCTATTAATTAAATGTGGTCCTATAATAATAGGTTCTATATTAACAGCTAAACCAGTTGCATCATTGAGATTTACAATGACTCCACATAGTGTTGATAATCCAGCACTTACATTAATTCTACCAGTAGGCATTTTATGTTTAAATCTAGATACCCAACCATTTTTTTCACCTCCAATAACTGAATCATAATCTCCGCACATGCCTGCATCTGACTGATAGGCAGTCCCCTTTTCCAGAATTTGAGAATCTGCTGTTGGAACGTGAGTGTGCGTCCCTACTATAAAGCTTACCCTACCGTCAAAAGCATGGCCTATGGCCATTTTTTCTGAGGTTGCTTCGCCATGTACATCTATTACAATTGAGTTAACATTTTCTCCAATTTTATAATTATCAATAATATTTTCTATAGCTTCAATAGGGTCATTGAGGGGGTCCATAAATAATCTAGTCATTACATTTATAACTAGCACCTTTCTATTCATAGAATCTTGATAAATAAACATTCCTTCACCTGGAACCTGAGGAGGAAAATTAATAGGCCTTAATAGCCTGTTATCTTTAGTTATATATGGAATTATTTCTTTTTGATCCCATATATGATTTCCTGTAGTAATAACATTCACGCCTAACTCATAAAATTCNTCACAAATTTTTGGAGTAATACCAAATCCNCCTGCTGCATTCTCTCCATTTAATATTACAGTATCAACTTCTAGTTTTCTTTTAAGTTCTGGTAGTTCTTTTTTTATAACCTGTCTACCTGATTTGCCCATTACATCNCCTAAAAACAATATATTCATAAAATTTTCCTTTTGATTTCAGGTTTATTATAGATAAATTTTTCTGTAATAATAGCATTCATNCTTATATCATGCTTTTCAATAGGTATTGTTTCTGATTCTTGTATAGAGTAAGCGAAACCTATTTTGATAGCACTACTATTCTTATGTAATATTTTATCATAGTATCCTCCTCCTCTTCCAAGGCGATTGAGTTTTTTATCAAACCCTATTAATGGGCATATAATTATATCTGGNTTTTTTACTTCTAGATTATCAAAATTTACGCCAATTTTGTTAATTGTTAGCTTTGTGTTTGGTTTCCAAAGCCTAAACTTAATATTATTATTTTCTGTGCAAGCAATTGAAATGATTATTTTATATTCATTAAGGGCAGCTAAGGAAGGCCTAGTATCTATTTCTGATCCAATAGGCCAGTATAAAGCAATTTTTTTTCCTTCAGCTAGATATTTTTTTTGATGCAAGAAATATATTAAATTATGAGCTGCATTATTTTTATGCTCTTCTGATTTCGCGTGGAAGTCTATTCTCGCTTTTATACAAAAGTTTCTTATTTTTTGTTTTTCGTTAGAGTAATGCCGCCTGGACCGAATTTTTTGAATAACCACCTCGGAGCCTAAGTTATAGGTGGGAATCGCATAACAAGACCACGGCCTTGACAGAGGAGACTCCCGAGTGATTAGAAAGGTCCTGGAGTTTTTCTATATTTCGCATCCTGCAGCATTTACTCCAACTAGATTGTAAATTATTAGTTTTAATATAACAAGTTAACATACAATTATATATTTATTTTATGAATTATTATCTATTTTATTAGATATTTGTTCTATTGTTTTAGTACTCTTATCAATAATTTTTATTGCGTCCTCNATAGCATCTTGNTTTTTATCTAGAAGAGTTATTGCTGCTAGAACCATTAATTTTAAATCACCAATTTGTCCCAANCTATCAGCTATATTGNTAATTTCATTATCTAGCAATCCGGCTAATTCTTTTACTCTTTTTTCTTCACCAGGCGAACATGCAATTTTATGTTCTCTATTATTTATTATTATATTAATTTCAGGCATTTTTTTTACTATTTTCTATGGCATTAATTTTTATTAAAATTTTTTCTAATTTATTTAGAGTGCCTGCATATTTAAATTTTAGGTTTTCATTTTCTTTTAAGAGGATTTCTTCAACTTTTTTATTACTAATGCTATTACTATTCCCTTTAGATTNAATTAAAGAATCCAATTTTTCAATTGAAGTATTTAAGTTATCTAAGGATGTTTTTAAGTCTTTCATATAAATATATTCCTAATTAAAATATTTTTGTCCACAAAAAATAAATAACATTGTATTTTTTTTTAATTATTTCTTATAAGAGAATAAGATGAATTAACTTACATTTGCAATCAAGTAGAAAATAAATAGATAATAAAGTTTATAATAACATATTTAATAAGGTATTAAAAATTCATGGCGCAAAATCTTAAAATTAATAATGTAGATCTTTCTAATGCTATTAGAATGCTTTCTGTAGATGCTGTTGAGAAAGCCAATTCTGGTCATCCTGGTATGCCAATGGGCATGGCTGATGTAGCTACTGTATTATTTACTAAATTTTTAAAATTTGATGCAACCAANCCTGATTGGATGAATAGAGATAGGTTTATTTTAAGTGCAGGTCACGGGTCTATGTTGTTGTATTCATTATTATACCTTAATGGTTACAAGGATATAAGCATAGAAGATATAAAAAATTTTAGAACTTTAAATTCTAAAACTGCTGGTCATCCTGAATATGGTGAGCTTAAAGGAATTGAAACTACAACAGGTCCTTTAGGGCAGGGTTTAGCTAATGCTGTAGGTATAGCTTTAGCAGAAAAAATTATGTCTNANANATANGGNNANGATTTATTTNATCATAANACNTNTGTANTNGCNGGNGANGGNTGNTTAATGGAAGGNATNAGNCANGAAGCNATTTCNTTTGCNGGNCATTTAGGACTTGGAAANTTAATNGTTTTATTTGATGACAATGGAATATCTATTGATGGCCCTACATCTTTGTCTACTTCAGATGATAATCTTCTTCGTTTTCAAGCGAGTAATTGGCATACTTTAGAATGCAATGGTCATTCATCATCAGAAATAGAGGAAGCTATTAATAAAGCGATTATAGATCCTCGTCCTACTTTAATAGCCTGTAAAACTAAAATAGGGTTTGGTTCTCCAAATAAGGAGGGTAGTTCTTCAAGCCATGGCTCTCCAATGGGGAAGGAAGAAATAGGACTGATTCGTGAAAATTTAAATTGGAATAATGATGCATTTATTATTCCTTCAAATATTTTAGATATGTGGAATGGTAATGGAATTAGAGGTAAGGTTATTCGCGAATCATGGGAAAAAATTTATAATAATTCTAAATTTTACGAAGAAATTAATAACCTTATAACGGGAAAAAATCTTGATAGCCTAGAAATTGGTTTAAATAATTATAAATTAAGTTTAGCTGAAAACCAAAATTCTTTAGCAACAAGAAAATCTAGTGAAAATGTTTTAAATGAATTAACAGAGATGTTTTCTAATTTAATTGGAGGCTCAGCTGACTTGACTGGATCAAACAATACATTAGCAAAAAACCAAAAAGCTATTTCTGCAAAGGATTTTTCTGGAAGCTATATATATTATGGAATTAGAGAGCATGGAATGGCAGCAATAATGAACGGTATTGCTTTGCATAGTGGTTTGATTCCNTACGGNGGGACTTTCTTGGTTTTTACTGATTATTGTAGGCCATCAATCCGCTTGTCAGCATTAATGGGGTTAAAAGTAATTTATATTATGACTCATGATTCTATTGGTCTAGGAGAAGATGGTCCTACTCATCAACCAGTAGAACATTTATCATCTTTAAGGGCTATTCCAAATCTAGAAGTATGGAGACCCGCGGATAGCACAGAAACATTAGAAGTATGGCAGGCAGCCTTAGCTTCAAAAAATACTCCTAGTATAATAGCTTTATCAAGACAAAATTTAAAACCTTTTAGAAATGANTACAAAAAAAATAATTTATCTTCTTTGGGTGCTTATGTGATTATAGAAAAAGAAAATTTTGACATTAGTCTGTTTGCTTCTGGTTCAGAATTAGAAATTGCAGTTAGTGCTTCTGAGAAACTAGATCAAGAAGGAATTAAAGCGAGAGTAGTTTCTGTTCCATGCTTAGATCGTTTTTATTTACAAGATAAAAAATATAAAGATGATATTATTAATGCTTCACCNAAGATAGTTATAGAGGCAGGAGTAAGACAGAGTTGGGATTATATCTTAGATAAAAATGATATTTTTATTGGTATGTCCAGTTTTGGTGCTTCTGCGCCTGCAAAAGATTTGTATAAACATTTTTCGATAACAGAAGAGAAAGTAATTAGTTCAGTTAAATTAATATTAAAATAATAGGAGCATTTCATGACAGTAAAAGTTGCAATTAACGGATTTGGAAGAATAGGAAGATTAGTTTTAAGGGCTATAATAGAANCTAAAAGGAAAGATATTAGTGTAGTAGCTATTAATGATTTAGGTTCTGTAGAAGCCAATGCACATTTACTAAGTTATGATAGTGTTCATGGTAAATTAAATAGTGAAGTTAAAGTAATACNAGAAGGTATTAATACTGAACATGGAAGTATAAAAGTATTTTCTGAAAGAAACCCTGAAAATCTTCCTTGGAAAGATTTGGATATTGACGTTGCGTTAGAATGCACGGGCTTATTTACAAAAAAAGATGATGCAAGCAAACATTTAACTGCTGGTGCAAAGAAAGTATTAATATCCGCGCCAGGTAATGGGGTAGATTATACTGTAGTTTATGGAGTAAATGATGCNGGCTTAAAGGATGAACATAAAGTTGTTTCTAATGCTAGTTGCACTACTAATTGTCTGGCTCCAGTTGCTAAAATATTAAATGATTTAGTAGGAATAGAAAGTGGTTTTATGACAACAGTCCATGCTTTTACAGGAGACCAACCNGTATTAGACACTCTTCATTCTGATTTAAGGAGAGGGAGGGCTGCATCCACTTCAATGATTCCAACATCTACTGGGGCTGCAAAAGCTGTTGGTTTAGTTTTGCCTGAATTATTAGGCAAACTAGACGGAACAGCTATTAGAGTGCCAACGGTCAATGTTTCTATGGTGGATTTAACTTTTTATTCTGAGCGACCTACTTCAGTAGAAGAAATTAATAATGCATTAAAAGAAGCATCTTTAGGCAGTATGGCAGAAGTTTTAACATATAATACTGAGCCACTTGTTTCTATTGATTTTAACCATAATCCTGCTTCATCAAATTTTGATGCTACGCAAACACAAGTTGTGAAAGAAAATTTAGTTCGAATTTTATCTTGGTATGATAATGAATGGGGTTTTTCAAATAGAATGGCTGATATAGCAGTACTTATGGGAAAATAAACATGAAATTAAAAACTATAGCAGATATAGATGTTTCAGGTAAGGTAGTTTTAGTGAGGTGCGACTTTAATGTTCCTATAGATGAAGATGGAGAAATATCAGATATTAGTAGAATAGAAAGACATGCTCCAACAGTAATGACATTAGTTAATAAAGGAGCTAAAGTAGCGCTACTCTCTCATTTTGGAAGACCTGGAGGAAAAATAGATGAAGATTTATCTTTAGGTTTTGTTTCAGAGAGCTTAACAGAAGTATTTAAAGCTCCTGAAATAGCTGTTATACCTGACTGCATAGGTGATGTGGTAAAACAAGTTTTAAAGGATATGCCAGATGGTCAGATAGCACTCCTAGAAAATGTTCGATTTTACGAGGGAGAAGAAAATAATGATGTTAATTTTAGNAAGTCTTTAGCAGATATAGCTGATATATNTGTTAATGATGCCTTTTCAGTATGCCATCGAGAGCACGCATCAGTACATGGAGTGACAAAGTATCTACCATCATATGCAGGGCTTGCATTAAACCTTGAAATTGAAATGTTAGAAAAAGCCTTAAAAGATTCTGAATCACCAATGATGGCAATTATCGGGGGTTCCAAAGTTTCTTCAAAGCTAAGTTTACTAGGAAANTTAATAGAAAAGATGCAATTTTTAGCAATAGGTGGAGGAATGGCTAATACTTTCTTAGCAGCACAAGGTAAAAATATTGGTGCCTCTTTTTATGAAAAAAATATGATAGGTGAAGCTAAAGAAATTTTAGAAAAAGCAAAAATTAGNAATTGTGATATTATTCTTCCAATAGATGCTGTAGTAGCTAACAAATTAGAGTTTGGTGTCGAAAGTAATANTGTTGAGTTAAAGGATGTTTTAAAAGAAAATATGATATTAGATGTTGGAGAAAAAACTGTCGAATTAATTTCTAATGCAATTATAAATAGTAAAACATTATTGTGGAATGGTCCTTTAGGTGTGTTTGAAATTCCTCCATTTGATCAAAGTACTTCCTCATGTGCTTTGACTGCAGCTATGATGACAAGAGCGGGAGGACTATTAAGTGTGGCTGGNGGTGGAGATACGGTAGCTGCCTTAAATAATGCAGGAGCTTCAGGAGGTTTTTCATATGTATCCGTTGCAGGAGGTGCATTTTTAGAGTGGTTAGAAGGTAAAACATTACCAGGNATAGCAGTTTTAATTGATTAATTTAAGGAGAGTATTTCATGAAAATGACTAAAGTAGTTAAAAATATTTTAAGTAATTATGAAAGTGATAACCCAGGTACTAAAGCCAATCTTGCTAGAATATTAATGCAGGGTAAATTAGCAGGTACAGGAAAATTAGTTATACTACCTGTAGATCAAGGATATGAGCATGGCCCCGCAAGATCATTTGCTCCAAACCCTGATGCATATGACCCTCACTATCATTACAAACTTGCAATAGATGCGGGCTTAAATGCTTATGCTGCTCCATTGGGAATGTTAGAAGCGGGAGCTGATACTTTTGCTGGACAGATACCAACAATATTAAAACTAAATAGTGCTAATAGTTTAGCTACTATGAAAGATCAAGCTGTTCATGGTTCTCTTGACGATGCATTAAAGCTCGGATGTTTAGCAGTAGGTTTTACTATATACCCGGGTTCTGAATTTCAATTTGAAATGATGGAAGAACTANAGGAGTTAGCGCTTGAGGCTAAATCTTTAGGGCTAGCAGTAGTTGTTTGGTCATATCCTAGAGGAGGAAATTTATCAAAAGAAGGAGAAACNTCTATGGATATATGTGCTTATGCTGCGCATATTGCTGCTTTATTAGGAGCNCATATTATTAAAGTTAAGCCCCCAACTGCGCATATAGAACAAAAAGAGGCCCAAGCTTCATACAAGGGTGTAGATTTATCGAGCTTAAGTAAAAGAGTTGCCCATGTTATGCAGTCATCTTTTAACCATAGAAGAATAGTGGTGTTTTCAGGTAATGCATTTACTGATATGCAAGGTTTACTTAACGATATAAAAGAAATTCGTGATGGTGGAGCTAATGGCTCAATTATTGGAAGAAATACATTTCAAAGGCCAAGAGAAGAAGCATTAGGGCTACTTAACAAGGTGATAGATATTTATAAATTTAAAGATTAAATAATGTATATTGATAATAAATTTTGACAAAGTTATATATAATTTCGCCAGCTAATATTAATATTAATGAATTCCCCTCGTCATTAGAGGAGGTTTTAAAAACCGGTTTAGTTGCTTGCTTTCAATTAAGGTTAAAAAATCTAAATGATCAAGAGCTTATTAATATATCNAAAGNCCTTAAACCTATATGTAATAAGTTTGGTGTTCCTTTTATATTGAATGATAGGTTAGATCTAGTAAACAAAATAGGAGCAGATGGAGTTCATTTAGGAGAAGATGATTCGTCGATATTAGATGCGAGAAAATTATTAGGGTCTAAAGCAATAATTGGGGCGTCCTGTTATAATTCGAAACATTTAGCAATGAAAGCTGCTGAACAAGGAGCAAACTATGTTGCTTTTGGAGCATTCTTTGAAACTAAGACTAAAAAGGCAAAGGCAAAAGCAGTGATGAGTCTTATAGAAGATTGGGTTTTAATTAGTGACATACCGTGCGTTGCCATTGGAGGTATCAACTCAAAAAATTGTCATGAATTAATTAAAGCAGGTGTAGATTTTATCGCAGTAGTAGGTGCTATTTGGAACAATATAGATAGCCCTAGGAAAGCAATTCTAAATTTTAAAAATATTATAGTTTAAAATTATATATCTTATTTGTAAAAATATTATTATAAATTAATTTAGAAAAGTTAAGCATAAATTTTTAATAAGATTGATTAATAGGAGTAATTTTCCAATGAAAATTAACGGTAATGCAATTAAGCCAGGAAATATTATAGAACATCAAAAAATGCAATGGAGAGCAATTAAGTGTATGGCAGTTAAACCAGGAAAAGGTGGTGCATTTAATCAAGTAGAATTGAAAAATTTAAAAACGGGATCGAAACTAAATGAAAGGTTTAGAGCTAATGAAGTTGTTGAACGCTTAACTATAGATACTAGACCTTATCAATATCTTTTTAGTACAGACGATATGCTAACTTTTATGGATATAGAATCCTATGAACAAATTGAATTACCAGTTTCGCTTGTAGGTGATCAAAAAGCATTTCTTCAAGATGGAATGCAAGTAACATTAGAAATAGTNGATGATAAACCAATAGGNATTGATTTNCCAGAACAAGTGGTACATGAAGTAATAGAAACTGAATCCGTGGTTAAAGGTCAGACAGCTTCCTCTTCATATAAGCCTGCAATATTAGATAATAACCTGAGAATAATGGTACCACCTCATATTACAGTTGGTACTAGAGTAATAGTAGCTACTTTAGACTCTACTTANGTAGGAAAAGAAAAAACATAAAAAATAAGGAAGATTTATGATTAGATATTCACCAAATATTACTATAATGATGTCTGCTGCCAGAAAGGCAGCTAGATCAATACTGAGAGATTTTGGAGAATTAGAAAAGTTACAAGTCTCTATAAAAGGCCAAAATGATTTTGTTACAATGGCAGATATTAAAGCACAAGAAATTATTCATTATGAACTCTCCAGATCAAGAACAGGTTATGGTTTTTTAATGGAAGAAGGTAAGATTAAAAACAATATCAATGAAAATGAGTATACTTGGATTATTGACCCTATAGATGGAACATTAAATTTTATGAATGGTATTCCGTATTTTGCAATTTCTATTGCTTTGCATCATGAAAATAAAATAATTGCAGGAGTTGTCTATGATCCTATTCATAATGATTTTTATTGGGCAGAAGATGGTCTAGGAGCTTATTTAAACGATCAAAGGTTAAGAGTTAAAAATAAAAAGACTTTAGATAAATCTATTATTGCATTGGGTATTCCTTTTTTAGGTAGAGGTAACCATCAGGAACATATTAAAATACAGCAAGCAGTTATGTCAAAAGTAGCCGGCCTTAGAAGGTTTGGAGCTGCCTCTTTAGATTTAGCCTTTGTGGCAGCAGGAAGAGTAGATGGTTTCTGGGAGTTTGGTCTAAGTTCATGGGATATTGCAGCAGGTATTATATTGGTGAAGGAAGCCGGTGGTTTAGCAAAAGGAATAGATAACAAAGAGGATCCATTACTAACAGGAAATATTGTCGCGGGTAATTTACATATTGTTCAAGAATTACAAAAGGTAATAAATTCTTAAATTATCATTAGGGCAAAAAAATTGTAATATTATATTAATTTATTTATATTAAGTTATTATGAATATACTTTGTAATTAATTAGGTGATGCTTATGAATAGCCCGAATAGATTTATACAAAGAATGATNGTTTTTATTGTCTTAAACTTAATACTAGGTTTTTTTTTAATAAGCTCTTTAACCGATGCCTTCTTAACTAATCCAATAATTAATGGTTTAATATTCGCTGTTTTAGGCTTTGGAATTATTATTATATTTAGGCAAGTTTATACTTTAAGACCAGAAATCCAATGGATAGAGGGGTATAAAAGAAATAAAGCTAAAGGATTAACTGGCAATTTAGATAATAAAAAATTAATATTATTGGCTCCAATGGCAAGCTTATTAGAAGAACATAAAGGCCGTTTTACCATTTCCTCATTAGCTATGCGTTCTTTATTAGATAGTTTAAATTTGAGACTAGATGAGACAAGAGAGATTTCTCGTTATTTAATTGGGTTACTAGTATTTCTAGGTTTATTAGGTACTTTCTGGGGGTTACTAAATACTATTGGCTCAGTTGGNGAGGTAATAAATTCTTTAGGCACAGAAGATGAAGATAGTTCACTAATGTTTTTAAAGTTAAAAGAAGGTTTAAAACAACCATTAGACGGAATGGGAACTGCTTTCTCATCTTCCTTATTTGGTTTATCAGGATCTTTAATATTAGGGTTTTTAGATATTCAAGCATCGCAGTCTCAGAATCAATTTTATAATGATATTGAAGAATGGTTATCTACTATGAGTCTAATTGCAGTAAATAATAAAGATTCTCAAAAAATTCAAGAAGATGGTGTGCCTATCTATGTGCAGGCTTTATTAGAGCAAACTGCAGAAAGTATTGACTCATTGCAGAGTACTCTNGGTAGAGGAGAAGATGAAAGAAAACATTTAGCAGACAACTTTGCTAACTTAGCAGAAAAAATGTCGGCGGTTGCTGACCAGATTNAAAGTAATCAAAAAGCTCTTGCAAAAGGAAGTGACAAGTCANTTGATATAACACCATTAGTAGAATATATGAGGGAACACCCTAATGGTTTAGATGACCCTACAAAAGAGCATATTAGAAATATGGATATATCAATGAGAAGATTAGTGGAGGAAAATAATCAAGGAAATAGACAACTCATAACTGAATTAAGGTCAGAAATAAAATTATTAGCTAAAACTATCTCNGCAGTTGTAGAAAAAAAATAAAGAAGAAATAAGGGGTTTTTTAATTGATAAGATCTAGAAATAGAACAAGAAGCTCATCAGATATATGGCCCGGATTTGTGGATGCAATATCAACTCTATTATTAGTTTTAATTTTTTTATTAACAATTTTTATTTCTTCAGAATTTTTATTGTCTAAATTATTATCGACTAAGGACGATGCTTTAGAAGACCTAAATATGCAAATTTATCAATTATCTGAACTACTGTCTTTAGAAAAAAAAGAGAATAAAGACTTAACAAGTACTATTTCTAATCTTAATAATAAATTAAATGATTCAAGTATCACTTCTGATTTATTATCAATGGAGTTTGCCGACTTAAAAAATAAAAATATAGAGATCAATAGATTATTAGCTTCATTAAAGATTAGTAGTAATAAAATAAAAGAAGAAAATCAAAATTTAGATATTAAGAATACTGATTTAGAAAGTGAGCTTAAACAATTACTTTCTACCCTAAGATCAACAAAAGTTAAGCTTATAAAGGCAGAGGAAGAAGTTAAACTATCTGAGGCAGCAAAAAATCAAGTATCTCTCTTAAATATGCAAGTATCAGAATTAAGAGAACAGTTAAATATAATTCAGAATTTGTTAGATATAAATGTAGAGAACATTAAGAAGAAAGATATTCAAATTATAGAGTTGGGAAAAAAGCTTAATACAGCATTGGCTGTTAAAGTTGGAGAGCTAAGCCAATATAAGTCAGAGTTTTTTGGAAGGTTAAGAGCAATTCTAGGTAATAGGAGTGATGTGCAAATTGTAGGAGATAGGTTTATTTTTCAATCAGAGGTTTTATTTGCTTCAGGTTCTGCAGAGGTTGGTATAGAAGGGGCTGAGCAACTCCGAGAACTATCAAAAATATTATTAGATATTACAAAAGATATACCTAAAGATATTCCGTGGGTATTACAAATACAGGGGCATACAGACCAAAATCCAATTAANACAGCTTTGTATCCATCAAATTGGGAATTAAGCGCTGCTAGAGCTATTTCAGTAGGCAGAGTATTAATGTTATCAGGGGTCAGTTCAGATAAAATATCAGTAGCAGGATTCGCAGAATTTCAACCATTAGAATATGGCAATGACCCATCTTCATATAGAAAAAATAGAAGAATTGAAATAAAGTTAACTCAACCTTAAGAAATTATTTATTATCGATTTGATAAAAGTGTTTCAGGATATATTTTTAGGTCGCTCATATAGCTTGGCCATTTTTTTCCCACAATTAAGCATTCAATAATTTTAGAAATACCAGGAGCTGTTTGGATTCCATAACCTCCTTGACCTGCTAGCCAGTAAAAATTAGAAACTAACGGATCTTCTCCCACTGTTGGAGTTCGATCAGAGAAAAATGATCTTAATCCTGCCCATTTATGATCAATTTTTTTTATTTTAAAATTAGTTGCCTCTTCAATTCTAGCTACTGTCATAGCAATATCTATTTCTTCAGGCTGCGCATCACAAGGAAGGCTATCTGTTTCATCTGCTGGAGATGCCAATATTTTTCCAGCTTCTGATTTAAAATAAAAGTTATCTTCTACATCTATAACAACTGGCCAATTTGAAGTATTTATATTTTCAGAATGTTCAAAGATTATAACAGTTCGTCTTTTAGGTATAAGACCTAATGGTTTACATCCTGCCAAAATTGCTACCTCGTCACACCAAGCTCCAGCTGCATTTATTATTATGGGGGCAAAAAAATCATCTGTTTTAGTACTAACTTTCCAATCTTGGTTTATTTTATCAATTTTATTTACTTCAGCATTAAAAATAATTTTTCCGTTATTTGATTTCAAACCTCTAGCAAAGCCTTGATGAATTAAATCTACATCCATAGCTTTAGAATCTGGTTCATGAAGTGCACGATCTATATAGTTTTCTCTAATAATTGGAACCATTTCTAGAGCTTNTTTTATAGAAATTTCAAATACATTAGCTGATAAAGACGAAGCATATTCTAATTCTTTGTCTATAAGACTGCTTTGATTTTTATTAGCAATGAAAAGCGATCCTCCATAGTTTGTCATTAATTCATTTTCTTTAAAGCATGGAGGAGGGTTCTCTAAAAAATATCTACTAGCTTTTGTAATAGCTCTTATTGTCTTATTTCCATAATTTTCAGTAAAAAAAGCAGCTGAACGTCCAGTGGTATGATAGCCAAGCAATGATTCTTTTTCTAATACAATAACTTTTCCATGTTTGGATAATCTGTAAGCCGCTGACATTCCTGCCATTCCAGAACCAATAATTATAAAATCAGCTTTCATTTTTATTTATACTTTCTCTTTAGATTATTCAGCAATTTGAATATTATTTTTCTTATACTCATCTTCTATTCCTCTTAATTGATCCGCGATATGACTTGAAGGTTTTGTAAATCTCGCTAAAAGACTATATAAAGTTGGTACAATAAATAAACTCAATAAGGTGGAGAATGTTACTCCACCAACAATTACCCAACCTATTGAAGACCTGCTTTCTGCTCCTGCTCCTGAAGCTAAAGCTAATGGCATAGCACCAAAGACTGTCGCAATAGTAGTCATTAAAATGGGTCTTAGTCTTGCTGCCGCCGATTCTTTTACTGCATCTTTTATACTTCTACCTTGCTCTCTTAATTGATTTGCGAATTCAACTATGAGTATCGCATTTTTGGCAACTAAACCAATAAGCATAACTAANCCGATTTGACTATATACATTTAATGTAATACCTGTGAAATATAGTGTTGCAAGCGCACCAGTTATTGCAAGAGGTACTGATAGCATAATGATTATCGGGTGAACAAAACTTTCAAACTGTGCTGCAAGAACTAAGAACACTATTAGCAGAGCTAAACCAAAAGTAATCATTAAAGAAGAAGAGGAATCTCTAAACTCTCTTGACTGTCCTGCATAGGAAACTCGTGCTTCAGGTGGAAGGCTTGTTAATGCTAAATTGTCTAAATAATCGAGGGCTTCTCCTAAGCTATAGCCTGGAGCTAAAGAGGCAGAAATAGTAACAGAGCGCATTCTATCAAACCTATTTAATTCTTTAGGTGCTGCTGTTTCTTTAGTAGTAATTAAGTTATTTAATGGAATCAGATTATTATTAGCATTACGAACATAGATGTTTTCTAAATCATTTGGAGTTTCTCGATCTTTGTTTCTCGCCTGCAAGACAACATTATATTGAATTCCTCTATCGTTTAATGTTGTAACAAATCTTGATCCCAGCATAGTTTCAAGAGTTCTACCTATATCAGCTATAGACACTTCCATTGCTGCAGCTCTATTTCTATCAATATCTACTTTTAATTCCGGCTTTGTTTCTTTGTAATCTCCATCTATACTTAATAATTTTGGATTTTCTTTTTTAGTCTTCTCTATTATTATTTTACTCCAATCTTTCAGAGTATCATAACTAGGGCCTCCAAGTACAAATTGAACAGGTGCTTTTCTTCCAGGCTGGTTCAAACTTGGCGGATTTATAGCAAATACATTTGCGCCAGGAATACTAAGTAGCTTTGGAAAAAACTCTTTTACTATTGATTGTTGACTTCTTGCTCTTTCTTCCCAAGGCTTCAAAACTACAAAAGCAATTGCAAAATTTACTGGGCTAGGCCTACTTAAACCTGGAGCAAGAACACCAAACAGAGTATCTATCTCTTTTGTGCCCTTGGGCCCAATAGAGGCTAGTTCACCTTCTACTTCTAAAAGATAATCTCTAGTATAATTTAATGTTGCTCCTTCAGGAGCCATTAGAACAACGAGAAAAACTCCTCTATCTTCTGTAGGTGCAAATTCTTTAGGAACTTCTTTATATAAAGAATATGATGTAGCCGAGAACGCAAGCCCAATAGCCACAATAATAATTGGAAAAGATAATGTTTTATCTAATAACCATTCATAGCCTTTATTTAGACTTAAAAAAGCTTTTTCACTACTTCTATAAAATAGATTATTAGACTTTTTTTGTTTTAATATTTTTGAGCACATCATAGGAGTTAATGTNAGAGCTACTAAACTAGAAAATAATACTGCNCCTGCCATTGAAATTCCAAATTCACTAAATAGCCTTCCTGTATTTCCTCCCATCATGGATAAAGGAACAAAAACTGCTATTAAGGATAAGGTGGTTGCAATTACAGCAAACCCTATCTGCCTTGATCCTCTTATAGAGGCAAGAAGAACTGGTTCATTATTTTCAATTCTTCTATGTATGTTTTCAAGCACAATAATTGCATCGTCCACAACTAGCCCAACTGCCAAAACATAGGCTAAAAGTGTCAAAACATTTATAGAAAAGCCAAACATATCTAATATAATAAATGAAGAGATTAAAGATACAGGTATTGCAACTGCTGGAATTAGAGTGGCCCAGAATGATCTTAAAAATAAAAATATCACAGCAATAACTAAACACATTGCTATAGCTAAAGCTTTAAAAACTTCATTTATTGAAGCGTCTACAAATCTAGATCTATCATAAGCTATAAATAGTTCAACTTGTTCAGGAAGACTTGCTTGAAGCTCACTTAATTTTGCCCTGATACCATTTGCAATTTCTAATTCATTTGCTTTAGATTGTTTTATAACTCCCAGTCCAATAGCAGGCTCTTCATTTGCTCGAACTTCATATCNCTCTTCTTCTGTACCTAAATTTACCTCAGCTACATCACTTAATCTCACTAAATAATTTGCTTTTTGTGTTATGACTATATCCTCAAACTGTTTTACTGTAACTAGTCCTGAATCAGTCCTCACTGCAAATTCTCTTCTATCAGATTCAACTCTACCAGAAGGAAGCTCTAAGTTTTGTTTCAGTAAAGCATCTTCTATATCATTCACAGTAATTCCATAAGCAGCCATTGAGCTTCTATTTAGCCATATTCTCATCGCAGGCCGTCTTTCTCCTCCAATTAAAACTTTTGCTACTCCTGGAACTACAGAAAAAGTATCAACTAGGTATCTATCTGCATAATCACTAAGCTGAATAGCGTTCCATTCTTTACTCTTCATACCTATCCAAATAAATGGACTTGCATCAGCTTCTGTTTTTAAAACAACAGGTGATTCTGCATCTAGAGGCAAGTTTCCAACACTTCCTGAAACTTTATCTCTAACATCACTTGCTGCAGCATCTACATCTCTGGATACTACAAATTCAATTGTTACTTCTGACCTTTCTTCTCTGCTTTTAGAAGTGATTTGTTTAACTCCTTCTATACCACTAACAGATTCTTCTATAATTTGTGTGACTTGACTTTCAATAATCGTAGCAGGTGCACCTTTATATAATGTAATTACAGAAACAATTGGTGCGTCAATATCAGGGTATTCTCTGATAGCTAGATCCTTCATTGAAGATATTCCAAATATTACTAGTATCAGACTTACTACAGCTGCAAAAACAGGACGTTTAATTGATATATCTGATAATAAAAGAGTGCGCTCATTAGTATTATTTTTTTTTGTCATAATAAATTATTCCTGATTCATATTTTTGTTTACTATTTACTCTCTCTAATAGTTACTTTAGATCCATCTCTTACTTTTTGAATTCCACCAGTAATTACTATGGCATCTGAATCTATTCCTTCTAGAACTTCAACTTCACCAGGCAGTCTTTGACCTAATTTAACAGGCTTAGATTTTGTTACGCCATCTTTAATTATATAGATAGTTCTCTGTGTGCCATCTGTAAGCACTGACTCTTCAGGAACAATTATAGCATTTTTGTGTGTTATAACTGGAAGTTTAACCATCATAAACATTCCTGGTTTTAGTTTAAGTTTTTTATTACTTATTNTAGCCCTTACAGTAATTGATCTAGATTCTAAGTTTACTCTAGTATTTATTGACTTAATAATGCCTGTAAAAACTTCATTACCCCAAGCTCTAGTAACNGTATTAATATTTGTACCCATTATAAGCGATGAAATAACTGATTCTGGAACTTCAAAGTCAAGTTCTATTGGATCTATACTATCTAGTGATGTTACTATTTCTCCTGGCTCTAAATATTCCCCTATACTTTTTAATTTTAGACCTGTAATTCCATTAAAAGGAGCTTTTATAATTTTTTTATATAAGTTGTTTTGAGCTATTTTTAATTTAGCTTTTGCTATTTGAAGTTGTGCGAGAGCTTCTGTTTCATCAGTTAACAGCTGGTCTAATCTAGTCCTAGCTATATTCTTTGTTTCTGATAATTTTTCTGCACTTCTTGCTAGTCTTTGTCTTCTTTCTAGTAAAGCGGTCCATCTATTGATATCTGCTTTTTGTATAGTAATTTCTGCTTTTTCTATATTAGAATCTAAAAGAAATAAAACGTCTCCTTTTTTAATAGATTGTCCCTCAGTAAAATTAATTTTTGTAATTATTCCACTAATTTCAGAAGTAACATCAATTGCATCTAGTGCTCTTAAATTTCCAACAACTTCCATATTGACAACTATATTATCCACTCTTACAGATTTTGCATCTACTGCAGTTGGAGGCTTTTCTGGTTTTGCAATACTGTTTACGGAATCGCCAGACCCAGAAATTAAATCCCATTTATCCCATATTAACCAAGATATAGCTGCGACAAAAATAACTGTAAAAATTTGAATTAAAGAAGATCTCATGATTTTTCCTATAATAATTAATTACCAAGCTTGAATTATACATATATAATACTATTATTATATAATTTTTTAAAAAAAATGGATTTTTTTACATGTCAGAAAATAATACAATAGAGAATATAAAAGACTTATCTTTTGAATCTGCTTTAAAAGCGTTAGAAGAAATTGTTAGTCAGTTAGATGCAGGATCTATCGATTTAGATAAAGCCGTAGAAGCATATGAAAAGGGAGCAAAATTAAAGCAACATTGTGAAANTAAATTAAAAGAAGCTCAGCTACGTATAGAAAAAATNGAGGTAGATAAAAATGGTGATATTANTNCTAAGGTTATGGATACGGAGTGAAAGTGAGNGTTTCAAATAATAGTCTTAAATTTTTAGAATATTTACAAAATTACTCTAAAAATTTTGAGAATTTTTATAGGAAAAGTTCTATTTCAAATAATTCACCTAGCTCTTTAAAAGAAAGCATTTCCTATATAAATGCTAGTGGAGGAAAAAGAATAAGACCTTTTTTGGTAACAGAATGTTCATCATTATTCGACGTCAAATTTGAATTTTCAATATATGCTGCAATAGCTTTAGAAATGGTTCACACGTATTCTTTAATACATGATGATTTGCCAGCAATGGACGATGATGACATGAGAAGAGGTAGAAAAACATTACATAAAAAGTTTAATGAAGCCATTGCAATTTTAACTGGAGATTCTCTTTTAACAGATGCTTTTTACATTTTAACAGAATTCTATAAAAATAAAGATTCTCATATATGCATAGATTTAATATCTCTTTTGTCAAAGTCCTCGGGTAGTGAAGGTATGGTGGGTGGTCAAGTACTAGACCTTTTTCCATTAGAGAATAATGAGAAAAACATTAATATGATGAATCAAATGAAAACAGGTGCTTTAATAAAATGCGCTACTTTATATGGTGCTATATTAGGAAAAGCTTCTGAAAAAAATTATAATAATATGTCAAAGTTTGGATCAGTTCTAGGTAAAGCCTTTCAAATTAGAGATGATTTATTAGATATTGAAGGCGATGAGAAAGTATTAGGTAAAAAAATTAATAAAGATAAAATTAAAGGTAAATTAACTCTTATAGATTTTTACGGTATAGCAGGAACTAAAAAATTGGCTAGCAATTACATAACAGAAGCTAAAGATATTATTTCTAATTATGGAAATAGAGGCATTTATTTACAGATGTTAACGGATTATATAATAGATAGAAAAAAATGAAAATTCTAAAAATTAGACTGGATGATTTAGTAGTAAAAAAAGGTATTGCCAAATCTAAATCTTTAGCTCAGTCTTTAATAATTTCAGGAAAAATATATCTAGGTGAAAAAAAATTAGATAAGCCAGGTCACTCAATATCTGANNATGCTAACTTAATATATAGAGGNCCANTTCATCCATGGGTTTCAAGAGGAGGAATTAAGTTAGCACATGCTTTAAATATTTTTAAATTATCTGTTAAAGGTTTAATAGCTCTAGATGTTGGATCTTCTACGGGAGGTTTTACGGATGTTTTATTGCAAAATGGTGCAGAAAAAGTATTTGCAGTTGATGTAGGGTATGGACAATTGCATGAAAAATTATTAGATAATCCAAAAGTTGTTTCCATTGAAAGAAAAAATGCTAGGTATCTTAAAAGCAATGATATTCCTCANCTTNTTGATATATTAGTTTGTGATGCGAGCTTTATAAGTTTAAAAAAAATCCTTCCTGCGCCTATAAAATTATGTTCAAAGAATGCAATAATTATTGCATTAATTAAACCTCAGTTTGAAGTAGGAAAAAAATATCTTAGTAAAGGTGGAGTGGTTAAAGACGATGATCTTAGAAATCAATGCTGCCAAGATATTAGGCTATGGTTTGAAAATATAATGAAATGCAATGTAAGCTCTATTATTGAAAGCCCAATAACAGGACCTAAAGGAAATGTAGAATATTTAATTTGTGCTAGTAAATAGATATTACCTAGCTAGATTATGATATTCTGTATTTGGNCTCATATCAGTTCCTATGGCTATTCTATTAGACATATTAAAGAAGCTGGTAACCTCAATGATCTCTAGTATTTCTTCATCTGAAAATTTTGCTTTACGAAGTATATTTCTATCTAAATTATCTACCTTACTAGGTTCTTCTGTTAGCTTAGCTGCAAAGTCTAGCATTAATTTTTGTCTTTCATTTAAATTTGCAGCTCTATAGTTGATTACAAGTTCATCTCCTAAAATTGGGTTTTTACTTAATTGCCTTACTGCTGCTCCATGAGCAATTAGACAATAAAAACATTTATTGCAACTTGAAACAACAACGGCAATCATTTCCCTTTCTAGCTTTGATAAATGGCCGTCTTTTAACATTAATCTATTATAGAAGTTTACAAAGGTTTTTAAACGATCTAGGTCTGAAGCATTAGCTAGTATTACATTAGGAACCATACCTAGCTTTTCTTTACATACCTCTATATAACGCTTCATTTCTTCATCAAGAAGCTCTAGCTTAGGTTCAATATCTAAATCCCATATATAATTATTCACTTTATCATTATTCATTTTTTTAACTTACTTTTTAAAGCTATATATTGAAGAGCTTGATCAGCTAAAACTATTGCAATCATGGCTTCACCTACAGGCACAGCTCTTATTCCAACGCATGGATCATGCCTGCCTTTGGTAATAATTTCAGTCTCTTTTTTATTCTTATCTATAGTTTTCCTAGAATGTAAAATTGAACTAGTTGGTTTAACAACAAATCTACTTACTATATCTTGACCAGAGGAAATACCTCCTAAAATACCTCCTGCATGATTAGATAAAAATTTAACTTCTTTATTCTTACCTATTCTCATTTCATCCGCATTAGTTTCGCCGGTCAGCTCTACTACTGAAAAACCATCCCCAATTTCAACTCCTTTAACAGCATTTATACTCATTAGTGCACTTGCAATATTAGCATCTAATTTTTCATAAATAGGCTCTCCTAATCCGACAGGAATATGTTTTGCAACTATTTCTATAATAGCACCACAAGATAATCCTTTTTTTCTAATATCACTTAAATAATTTTCCCATATTTTGACGGAATCTTTATCTCCACAAAAAAAGTCATTTTTATTTATATTATTCTTATTCCAATTTTTTTTATTTATCTTATGGCTGCCTAATTGAATAACAGAACCAATTATTTGAATTTTATTACTTAAGACATGAGAAAGAACTTTTTTTGCTATGGCTCCTGCCGCTACCCTCATAGCTGTTTCTCTTGCTGAAGATCTTCCTCCCCCTCTATAATCTCTGATTCCATATTTTTCTTGATATGTGTAGTCAGCATGCGAGGGTCTATAAATATTTTTAATATCTTCATAGTCTTTAGATTTTTGATCTTCATTTTTTATTAAAAGAGCAATTGGAGTCCCAGTTGTTTTTCCTTGAAAAGTGCCCGAAGAAATTCTTACAATATCTTTTTCTTTTCTTTGTGTTACAAATTTTGAAGAACCTGGCCTTCTTCTATTCAGGTCATTTTGTATATCTTCTTCAGTTATTTTAATACCAGGAGGAACACCATCAATGACACATCCAATTTCGGGACCATGACTTTCACCAAATGTAGTATATCTAAAAATTTTACCAAAAGAATTACTAGCCATAATTATACAACCGAAATATCTGGAGCATCAGGTGATTTCATACCTACTACATGATAACCTGAATCAACGTGTAAAACCTCCCCTGTAGTTCCTGCAGCTAAATTAGATAATAGATAAAGGGCTGCTCCTCCTACATCATTAAGATTAGTATTTCTTTTTAGAGGAGCATTATATTCGTTCCATTTAAGAATATACCTGAAGTCGCCAATTCCTGAAGCTGCTAATGTTTTAACAGGTCCTGCAGAAATTGCATTTACTCTTATATCTCTTCCACCTAAATCTGCTGCTAAATACATAACGCTTGCCTCTAAAGCTGCTTTTGCTATTCCCATAACATTATAATGCGGAATAACTTTTTCTGCTCCATAATAGGATAAAGTAACCATGCTTCCTCCATCATTCATTATTTTAGAAGCGTAATTCGCGACAGCTGTAAATGAATAACAAGATATATCTAAAGTTTGCAAAAAATTCTTACGACTTGTTTCTATATATTTACCTTTAAGTTCTTCTTTATCTGAGAAAGCTATTGCGTGAACAACAAAATCTATTTTTCCATACTTGTTATGTATTTCATCAAATGTGTTTTTTATGGATTCTTCATTTGAAACATCACATTCCACAATATGTTTAGCATTTACTTTTTCTGACAAAGGTATAATTCTTTTTTTTAATGCTTCTCCTTGATAGGTAAGAATAATATCAGCCCCATTATCTGCTAGTGCTTTAGTTATTCCCCAAGCTAAAGACCTATCATTGGCAACTCCCATTATTACGCCTATTTTATTTTTCATAATGTTGCTATTTACTATAGCTTTTTCATGTATAATATCTTTTGTAGTCATATTGTTTTCCTATTTAGGTAATATTATTTATAAATATTTAATATATGTTATCTAATTTTTAATATTATCCTATATAATATTATATATATATAGATATATAAGGATTGTAATGAAAAGTGAAGAGTTTATAAAGTTTTCTGACCCTATAAAGTTATTTACTCTATGGATAGAAGAAGCNAAAAAAAAAGAAATAAATGATTATAATGCATGCTGTCTAGCTACTTCTGATGCTGCTGGAAGACCCTCGGCTCGAATGGTTTTAATGAAAAAGTATGATGAAAGAGGTTTTATTTTTTATACAAATTTAGAGAGTAGAAAGGCTAGGGATTTTGATAGAAATGTTAGAGTTGCTTTATGCTTTCATTGGAAGTCGCTTAAACGCCAAGTAAGAATTGAAGGCCCTCTTTTAGAGACACCAAATATAGAGGCGGATGAATATTTCCAAAGTAGATCTAGAGAGAGCCAAATAGGGGCTTGGGCAAGTAAGCAATCTCAGTATCTTCCAGAAGGTTACGAGAGCTTAACAAAACAAATTAAATATTATGAAAAAAAATTTCATAATAAACTTGTTCCTCGACCTAACTTTTGGTCTGGCAGAATAGTGGTTCCTGAAAAGATAGAGTTTTGGAAGGATGTAAAAAACCGTTTACATGAAAGAGTACTATTTACTCCACAAAGTAAAAATTGGTTAAAAGAATTCCTATATCCTTAAGTTATATAGATGGATAAATAACACCTAAGGTCTCTGCTACGCACGCAGGTTTTTCTTCACCCTCAATCTCAATCGTTAGTTCGTTTTTGATTTTATATCCTTCTTTGGAAGGAGTAACTTCTAGCAATTTAAAAGAGCCTCTCAAATTTGAACCGGCTTTAACAGGTGANAGAAACCTTACTTTATCTAACCCATAATTAACTGAATGTGCAATATTTTTGACTTCATAAGTATTATAGCTCATCCACGGAGCAAGAGATAGAGTTAGAAATCCATGAGCTATAGTGGAACCAAAAATACTTTTTTGCGCCTTTTCTTCATTTACATGAATCCATTGATAATCTTCTGTAGCTTTAGCAAATTCATTTATTCTTTCCTGACTAACTTGNATCCATGGGCTTTGTCCTGTTATTNTGCCTNTGTATGCTTTAAGGTCTTCAATTGTATTTAAAATAATCATATTTTTCTCCATATACATTTTTAATATATAATAATATAATAGAATGTAATTTTAATGTAGTAAAAATATCTTTATAAATAATCAGGTTATTATAAATAATGAAAAAAAATAAAAGAAATAAATTAAACGATCAAGAATATGCAGTAGCTAAAGAAGGAGCCACAGAACCTCCTTTTAGCGGTATTTATAATGATGAAAAAAGAGCAGGTATATACATATGTGTTTCTTGTAATCATGAATTATTTGATTCTGAAAAGAAGTATGACAGTGGGTCAGGATGGCCAGCATTTTACGCACCTATTAAAGAGGCAAGTATAACTAATATAGAAGATCATTCGCATGGTATGATTAGGACAGAAGTCAAGTGCAGTGAGTGTGACTCTCACCTAGGACATGTTTTCCCTGATGGTCCCGAACCCACTGGATTAAGATATTGTATAAATTCTATTGTTTTGAAATTCATAAAAAAATAATATTACAATACTTTATTTTGGATTATATCAATAACTTTTTGATTTATAATAAATCTAGAACCCAAAGTTTTCGCATATTTTTCATTATGTAATATATAATCATGTACATTATTAAATTTTACCCATGTAAATGGTCCGCCAGTCCACTTCGGTAGTCCAATGTTATTTATAGCTATGTAATCATACTCTTTAGGGTTTTGAAATTTGGGATATTTAATATAATTATAAAAAAAATTATTTATAGTACTATATAAAAGCCTTCGTTCTACCTCTNCTATATCCTGTTGCTTTTCAGCTGGAGGTATTAACGCGGGAAGTCCTTTCCAAATATACTTTCTTAAACCTTCTTCATAATCATAAAAACCTTTATTACTAGATAGTCCATTCCTCTTATCTTTTTGCATAGTCCTNATTANGGCNGCTACTGGTGCTTCTATTGANTCTAACTGAGGTAAAATACTTTGTATTTCAATTTTATCTGCTATTGCGAGGGGGCCTAATTCAAATCCTAATCTTTTTCCTGCATTCTCAATCATAGCTGCTGTTACACCACTTATGAGAAGTCTTACTCCTTCAGCGGCATAATTATCGATAAAAGATTTTTTATATATAGCGATTTCAGATTCATTTATTTCATTTTTTACATTTTTAGCAGTCAAAGTGCTAATCATTGATCTTGTCTCAATGTTTCCTAATAACCAGGTAAAATGTCTAGCCTCAATTTTTAAACCTGTATTAATATCTGTATTNAATCCTTCATATATAGNACTTATTAGAGTTTTTACTGATGGATAATGATCAGAAGTATTAGAATGTAGCGTTGCAATTTTTGAAATAAAATATCCTAAGTTGTCATTTGAAAAAGGATTTGGTTGCTTATTAATACTTTTTTTATCATCCCATGGCTGAGTGCAATTTAAATTATTTAAAATATATTTTTTTGCATTTTTTATTGCATCATCTTTAGGAGATAATTCATCAATTAATTTCATTTTTAAAGCATCTTCTATATTAATGGTTTTATCACTTAAAAATAATTTTAAACTAGGCTCTATACCTATTAGTCTAGGTAANCTCTGAGATGCTCCAATGGCAGGAATTAAATTATATTTTAAATTCTTGAAAATAAATTGTGTATTATTATTTGTAGATGCAATTTTATAATGGCTATGAAGAATAATTTCTAAACCTCCTAAGCTTACTGAACCAGAAATAAGACTTACTATGGGTTTTCCTAGAGTTTCTAATTTTCGAAGAGATTTACTTAATTTAGTAATATTTTCAAATATTAAAGCAGCTTCATTTAGAGAATATAAATAATTAAGATCATAGTTAAAGTTATAATTATTTTCCTTGGAAGATATAATGATTCCACTAATGTTCTTATCATTAGCTATATAATCTATAGCTTTTTGAAAATCATTAATTACCTCATTATTAATATTTAAAGTACCAGTTTTAANTATTAAATTAATTATTTTATTATCATCAATATTTATTTTTAAGTTGTTTAAATCCATTAAATTCTTTCGATGATTGTGGCTGTTCCCATTCCTGCTCCAACACACAAAGTAATAAGGCCTGTTGATAANTCTCTTCTTTCCAATTCATCTAGAACTGTTCCTAGTATAATTGCTCCAGTTGCACCNAAAGGATGCCCAAGTGCTATAGCACCTCCATTAACATTTACTTTAGAATGGTCNACTTTTAATACATCCATAAATCTTAGAACAACCGCTGCAAAGGCTTCATTCATTTCAAAAAGATCNATATCTGATGCTTTCATATTAGCTTTTTTAAGTGCTTTTTCTGCTGAATCTGCAGGNCCTGTAAGCATAATAGTGGGTTCNGAACCTATAGAAGCAAAAGAGCGAATTTTTGCTCTTGCCTTTAACTCATATTTATTTCCCATGTCTTTGTTGCCAATTAAAACTCCTGCTGCACCATCCACAATTCCAGAAGAATTGCCAGCATGATGTACATGTTCAATTGTTTCTAATTCAGGGTACTTTAAAATTGCGACATCATTAAATCCACTTTTTCCCATTTTTTCGAAAGAAGGGTCTAATGCACCAAGAGATTGCATAGTTGTATCAGGTCTCATATACTCATCTACTTCTAAAATAGGTAAGTTATTTTGATCTTTAATTGGAATAATTGAATTTTTAAACTTTTTTTCTTTCCAAGCTTCTGATGCTCTTTGTTGAGATGAGACTGCATAGCTATCTACATCAGTCCTACTATAATTATATTTAGTTGCTAATAAATCCGCTGATATACCTTGTGGTACAAAATANGAATTATAGGCCACTGTAGGATCTGCCATCCAGGCTCCTCCTGAACTTCCCAAGGGTACTCTAGACATTGATTCAACACCACCTCCAACAGAAAGATCTGATTGACCAGACATGACTTGAGCTGCTGCAATATTTACAGCTTCTAATCCTGACGCACAAAATCTATCAACTTGAACACCACTAACTGTTTGATGCCAATTAGCNTCTAAGACTGCCGTTCTGGCAATATCTGCTCCTTGTTCTCCTATTGGGTGAACNCATCCTAAAACAACATCATCAACATCTTCTGTATTTATATTATTTCTTTTTTCAAGAGCTTTTAAAACTTTAGAAGCTAACTGAACTGGAGCAACTTCATTAAGTGATCCAGTTACTTTTCCTTTTCCTCTTGGGGTTCTTACGGTGTCAAATATAAGGGCATCAGTCATTATTTTCTCCTCTTATTTTTTTTTGATTATTTAGATAAAGATCGGCTAATAATTTCTTTCATTATTTCATTTGTGCCACCATAAATTTTCTGAACTCTAGCATCTTCAAAAGCTCTGGCTATAGGATATTCTCTCATATAACCATATCCTCCATGAAGTTGCACACATTCATCTACAAGCTTACATTGCATTTCTGTCGTCCATAACTTAGCCATGGCTCCTTCTATAGCGTCAAAATCATTATTTAAATGTTTGTTAATACATTCATCTATGTATATTTGAGCAACAGTTAATTGTGTTTTAAGTTCTGCTAATTTAAACTTTGTATTTTGAAACTCTGATATTTTTTTTCCAAAAGCACTTCTTTCATTAACATAAGCTATAGTCCAATCTAATGCGGCTTCAGATGCGGCAACTGCAGATACAGCTAGTGATAAACGTTCTTGAGGAAGTTCTTCCATTAAGAGATAAAAGCCTTTTCCTTCAGCGCCTAAGAGGTTTGATATAGGAAGTTTTACATTATCAAAAAATAATTCTGAAGTATCTTGCGCTTTAAGGCCTACCTTGTCTAAATTACGTCCTCTTTTAAACCCTTCTCGATCTCCTTCACACATAACGAGAGAGGTGCCTTTTGCCCCAGCTTTAGGATCAGTCTTAGCAGCAACAATTATAAGGTCTGCATTTTGTCCGTTAGTGATAAAAGTTTTTTGTCCATTTAGAATAATATCTTCTTCATTAATTATGGCAGTAGTTTTAACAGATTGTAAATCACTCCCTGTTCCNGGCTCAGTCATCGCTATAGCTCCAACTAATCTTCCTTCACACATACCAGGCAACCAAGCATTTTTTTGAGATTCAGTACCATAGTTTAAAATATAAGGAGTTACAATATCAGAGTGAACTGCAACACCTGGTCCTGTAGCACCAATTTTCATAAACTCTTCAACAACTATAATATTGTATCTAAAATCTCCACCAGAGCCTCCAAATTCTGCAGGTACGTTAGGACAAAGTATTCCTGAAGCACCAGCTTCTAACCAAAAATCTCTTGATACAATTCCTTTTTTTTCCCATTCGCTATGATAAGGTTCTACGTGCTTTTTTAAGAAGCGTTTAACACTTTCACGAAACATATCATGTGATTCGTCAAATATTTTTCTTTTATTATACATATTATATAATCCTTAAATTTATCTATTATTTTAGATCATTATTTTAATAATACAATTTAAGATTTATTAATATTATTAATAATTTCAAAAGTATTTGATGATAAATTTTTCTTATTNAAAATNCTCGCCATATTAATTTTTATTATATTTTGTCTTTTTTTATCTAAACTTTTCCAATTACTAAATGCAGAAGATAAGCTTGCAGCAGAACTTGGATTAATTGAATCTAAAATTATAATTTGGTCTGCTATAAATTTATAACCTTTACCGGAATTATTATGAAAATTAATAGGGTTATTTTTTGCAAAAACATTTAATAATGATCTTACCTGATTTGGGTTTTTATAGCTAAATACTGGCGATTTAATTAATCGTTTAATATTATATAAATTATTCTTTAATTTTGCTGAAGCTTTAACCTGTAGCCATTTCTCTATCATTATTGGTTGTTTTTTATATTTTACATAAAAGTCTAATAGTATAGCATCTCTATTTTTAATTTTCATATTAGAAATACAACTTAGGCTATATAACTTAATAGTCATATTGGTAGAATTTTTATAAGACTCTAAAACTAATTTTTGTGAGTCTAAGTTATCCTCTATTGTTAAATATTGAAGGCATGTATTATGAAGAGCTCGCCAACCTCTTANAGTTATATTTTTTTTAGCAGAACATTGTTTATAAATAAAATAAAATTCTTGAGATAGGTTGCTTTTTATAGTCTTTATTATTTCTCTTCGTGCCTCAAAAATTTTATCTGGATCATACTTTTGTAAATTTTCTGCAATCTCATTTTCTGATGGAAGAGATAATAGCTCTGAAGCAAAAGCAGGNTCCTTTTCTGCATTTAAGAGAATGTCTTTAATAACTTTTATAAAAAATGAGTCAATTTTAATATTACTATTTGTTTTAGATCTTTTAATACATAGATCTAAAAAATATTTGTAAACTTGATCCCATTTTTTGAATGAGTCATCGTCATGCATCATTAATATTTTAAGTTTATTTTTGTCTTGCTTTAAGTTTATCTTAACAGGGGAAGTGAACCCTCTATTTATAGAAATAGCAGGATTCTCTTCTATATGGTCAAAATTAAATGTATGAGATTTATTTTTTAATAATATAATTGTCTCTTTTTCATATTGGTTCTTGTCTAAAAATAAGCTTTTACCTTTTGAATTAAATAATGATATCTTTAACGGAATAAGCATTGGCTTCTTGTTTATTTGTTTAGGTGTATCGGGAATATTTTGCGTAAATTTTATACTTAATCTTTTATCTTTTATATTATAGTTAGGTATAATTTGTATTTCAGGTGTTCCAGCCTGAGAGTACCATAAATAAAATTGTTTTAAGTCTATCTTATTAGTCGTCTCCATAGAATAAATAAAATTTTCACATATTGCTGCCTGACCATCATATTTTTTTATGTAATATTTAAAACCTTTTAAGAAACCTTTTGGAGTTAAAATNTTTTCGAGCATTCTTATTAATTCTGCTCCTTTATTATATACGGTAGAAGTATAAAAATTATTNATTTCTGTATAAGATTCAGGTCTTACAGAATGTGCTAATGGACCAGCATCCTCCGCAAATTGAATGGAACGAAGCATTCTTACATCTTTTATTCTTTTTACTGCTCGGGATCCCACATCAGAAGAGAATTCTTGATCTCTATAAACTGTTAGCCCTTCTTTTAGACTTAACTGAAACCAATCACGACAGGTAATTCTATTCCCTGTCCAATTATGGAAGTACTCATGAGCTACTATAGTTTCTATAAAATCATATTCATTATCCGTGGAAGTTTTTTTATCAGAAATTAAATATTTAGAATTAAATATATTAAGACTTTTATTTTCCATGGCACCCATATTAAAATTATTTATGGCGGCTATATTAAATATATTTAAATCGTATTCTAAATTATATTTTTNTTCATCCCATTTCATAGCTTGCTCTAAACAGTCTAAAGCAAAATTTATTTTATTTTTATCTTCTTTCCTAATCCAAACATTCAAATCTACTTTATTTTTAGATTTAGTAACAAATTTACGGTTAGTTTGTGATAGTTTGCCAGCTACTAAAGCAAAAAGNTAAGAGGGTTTCTTAAAAGGGTCANTCCACACNACTTCCATATCATTTTTAATATATTTTTTAGATACTAGATTACCATTTGATAGCATAACAGGAAATTTCTTCTTGTTGCCAGTGATTTTAACTGTATAAGAAGATAGTACATCAGGCCTATCAGGAAAATATGTTATTCTTCTAAAACCTTGGGCCTCACACTGAGTAACAAAAGTATTATCAGAAATATATAAGCCTTCTAATCTAGAGTTTTCACTTGGGTTAATATAGGAAAAAATTTTTATAGTGCTTTTTTTGGGAGCCTTAGGAATAATAATTTTGGAATTATCATGAATATATTCTAAAGGCTTTAAAAATCTATCATTTAATGAAATGGATATTAACTCTATACCAATACCATTTAAATGAATATCGTCTGATACATTAGTAAAATACATTGTATTAGATACACTTGTTTTTAGCATATTTAAATTAAAACATAAATCCACTTTATGTAGATTAAAACTAATAGGTTTATAATTTTTTTGCTTTATTATATTGGTATTCATATTTTTTCATCTATATTAGTTATANTTATTATGTAGTACTTCATAATAATTATTAAAGTAAATTAATAATGGATNTTATCATGAAAATACAAATACATAAATTATTGTTATTGTTCTGTTTGTTTTTAATTGTTTGCTTTAATACCTTTGCTGCAGATTATCCTTACGTAAAGAAAAAAGCAGAAATTCTCAAAATAGGTTCGGTTGAAGAAAAAATTTCTGCTGTTCTAGAGTTAGGAAGACTTTCATCCAATGCAAATTTTGTTATACCAGAATTATTATATAGTTTAAAAAATGAGGAATCTCATGATGTTAGAATGGAAATTATCAGAGCATTAGAGAGAATAGGGGGGCAAGCTAATAAAACGGTGCCCGNTTTAATAGAGGCTTTGGGAGATAATGATTGGCAAATAAGATGGGCTGCCGCAGGAGCATTAACATCTTTTGGTAAAAAGTCTGCTATGGCAGTTCCAGAATTAATTAATCTGCTCAGAGATAAGAATGAGTATGTAAAAAANGCAGCTATTTCAACTTTAGGAAAAATGGGACCAATTTCTGTTGCAGCAATGATGGATGAATTAGAAAAGCCTGTTGATTTTGTAGAAGACCAATTATACATGCATATTATATGCACTAGAGCATTGGGCGCATTAGGTGCAAAAGCTATGATAGCTGTTCCTATATTAGTAAAAAACTCACAAAATAAAAATGAAGTTGTTAGATTAGAATCTGTTATAGCATTAAGAAAAATTGGNGGTGATGATGCTATGCCAGGAGAAATAGGTTGGCTTGCAGAACCTGATGAAATGATTTGGCCAAAAGGTTCNCGAGCTGAAGGAAACTTTTTAATGTTTGCTGAAGCAAAGCAGATGGTAATATATACTATAGTTAAGACGCTACTATCTTCTATTTCGGATCCAGATATAAAAGTTAGTTATTCTGCAATTAAAGGCTTAGCATATTTTGGAAATAAAGCCCTTCCAGCGAAGGATCAATTAATAAATTATATGAATAAAGGTACTCCTGTTATGAGAAGGGTAGCTATCGATGTGCTATCAAATATAGGAGAGGAGGCAGATGATATCATTCCTGATTTAGTAACTGCACTTTCAGATTTTGATGTAAATGTTCAATGGGCTGCAATACAAGCATTAAGGATTAAAGGTAAGAAGGCAGTTCCAGAGTTAATATATATGTTAGAATATGATGATGATGCATTAACGGGAAATATACTTAAGACATTTGCCGAAATTGGGAATGAAGCTAAAGGTGCTATAAAAATTTTGTTAGTTATGTTACAACATGATAATGCAGCATATAGGGCATTAGCTGCAGAAGCATTAGGTGAAATAGGTGAGCCATCATTACCTGTTATAAATTCCTTATCTATTATGAAGAAAGATAGTAATAATAATGTAGTTAAGTCTGCTGAATGGTCTTTAAGAGAATTAAATAGAATTTTATCTGAAAGGAAAAATAATAGTTGAAGAGAATAACCTTATNTTTAGTTTTATTGATATTTTTTATGACTGCCTTCTATAAAAATATTTATGGTCAAAATGTATATGTAGATCTTGAGCTAGTATTAGCAGTAGATGTATCTTCGAGTGTCGATGAAGAAGAATATCAGCTACAAATAAGGGGCGTTGGGGCAGCTTTTAGGCATCCTGATATAATAGCCGCTATTGAAAGTACAGGCGGTAATGGGATAGCTGTTGCTATGGTTCAATGGTCAGATAATGAAGAACAAGCTTTAGTAGGAGGGTGGCATATCATTAAAGATGCTGCTGATGCTGCAGAGTATGCAAGAATTATACGAAGGGTACCCAGAATTATAGCTGGTGGACAAACATCAATAGCGGGTGCTTTAACATTTTCGATTGACCAGATTAATAATAATAACATTGACAGTTCACGAAAGGTAATTGATGTCTCTGGAGATGGTCGTGCCAATAATGGAGTGCACCCAATGAAANTAAGAGATATTGCTTTAGATCAAAATATTACCATAAATGGCTTAGTAATAATAAATGATGAGCCTTTTTTAGATGGTTATTTTGAAAGAGGAGTAATTGGTGGACGCGGTGGTTTTATGATAATTGCTGAAGATTATAGAGATTATGCGGCAATGATATTACAAAAACTTTTAAGAGAAATTGGTATGCCGGTCAGTTAGTTAAAAAGGGCAATATATATTACCCTTTTAATAAATAATTCTATGGATAGACGCCGTATTTAAATTCGCTACCAGCTGCTATTCTATCTTTATATTCTTGTCTCATATAAGCAATAATTCTCCAAATATCATCGTCATTAATAGTTCTTGAAAAAGCNCCCATTTGTGTAGGTTGCCCATTAATTGTTAATCCAGAAGCTATAGTAGAATACAGTTGTACATTTGTACCCCCACTTTTCTTAAAATAGCCTCTAGTTAGTGGAGGACCTTTTGCACCTATACCTCTCATACCATGGCAATATGAACATCGGCTGTTAAATCTTTCGTAACCTGCCGCAATTTCTTCCGCAACTCCTTCATATGGGTTAATCATGTCGTCTTCTAGCATGTCTCCATATTTATCCATNTCAGCGGCCAATGNATGGGATAAAAAACCGGTATTAACAATTAACAGTGCAAAAACTGTTAAAAAAAGTAAATGTAATGGTATATTTTTAATAATTTGCATATTTAGCCTTTCTTATTTTTNTCACATAATTAATTTTTATTTAGCTTACTCTACAGGTTCAGTAGCTGTATAGGTAGAAGCAATTTCTTTAAATGGAGCATAATATGGAACATTATATTTCTCTACTAGCTCCTGAATTGTTCCATCCGCCATCATGGCCGTTAAATGCTTATTAATTAAATCTAAAAATTCCGGATCATTTTTCATAGTTGCTGCCACATTCCATCTTAATTCTAATGGAGGAATANAAGTTTCAATTACTCTGAAAGGAGCATCCTTATATTTTTTTCTTGCTTTTGCTAACTGTGTAGACATTACAAAAGCCATTTCAATTTCTTGCTTTGCAACCGCATCTATTTCTGTTGGCTTTCTTGCAAACAAATCTCTATCAAAACCATTATAGAATAAATAGCCATCCATTGCTGTAGACATAGCAACTCCAGGCTTAGATTTTCCCTTAATTTCTTCAATATTGACAAAATCTTTTACTCCAGGGTTAGCTATAGGAACATATGCTACTCCTAANTATGGTTTTGTTAATATTAATTTTTTTTCATTTATTTCATCAGCTGAACTATCACTATTTGCAATGCCCATATAGATATCACAGCGTCCTTTCTGAATAGAATGACGAAGTGCTTTTCCTAGACCACCTCTCATTTTTTGTTCAGCCCAAAAAATATCAATATTTATTTCTTCTTTCATTGCTATACGTTCAATAATATCAACGTCAAATCCTCGAGGATAGTCTACACTTGATGTGTAAGGCCAAGCATATGGTCCAGCACATAATATAATTTTTTGTGTTTTACGAATATTATCTAGAACTTCACCAGCACTTGCAATGTTGTTGAAAATAATTAAAGAAATAAAAGTGTAAATAATAGTGGTTAATAATCTAAATTTTTGCATCGAATANCTCCCATAAATAAAATTAATTTTTATTTATATATTGTAACCTTTATAGGTTAAAAATGTATTTCCAATATATTAAAAAACGTTAATATAATTTATACTTAATATATATTAGTTTACTAATTTTTCCATACATATTCTTTAAATAATTTTATGCGTTTTTTTTTAANAATAAAANCTTCTGTAAATAAAAGGGAAGATGAATTACTTCATCTTCCCAGTATAATCGGTAGTCTAAAAACTTAAGCTATTACTAGTTTAAACCAAAAGTAAATACGCCGCCGCCTTTAGTATGTTTTTTAAGCCACTCACCGTAACTTAAAGGCCAAATACCACCACCACCAGCACCTACAACAACAGAGACCATTTGCTCTCCATCAACTGTATATGTTGTTGGGTTACCATGAACGCCAGTACCAACGTTGAACTGAAATAGTTCTTCGCCTGTATCATCACGTACAGCGTGGAAATAACCTTCTGCATCACCGTAGAACACTAGACCACCAGCAGTACATAACATTCCGCCAGTTGCAGGTGCACTAGATGGGCGCATCCAAGAAATGTCACCTGTTGATGCATCAAACGCTTTAATTGAACCGTTACCAGAGTTGAAAGTAATAACTTTCGCTCCTAGGAACCATTCACCACGACGCCACTCCATTTTCTTCGCTTGAAGGTCCATAGAGAAGTTGTATAATGGCACCATTACTTTGTTAACACGTGGTGAATAACACATTGGATGCCANTCTTTACCACCGTCAAGTGAAGGTGCAATGTTTGTTGTTACACGATCATATACAACATCCATAGCTGGATCTCCGCCTTCTTCCCAAGCCATAATTGGACGACAATTATCACGGAAGCCAGTTGTCCAGTTGATTTTACCCATTGGAACAACCCAGTTACAACGATTGTTTGTTCTATCTATTGAATATAGATGACCATTTCTATCGCCGTGCAACCATACTTTTTTGCCATCAATATCAGCTAAGATAACTTCATTTACACCGTCATAATCATATGGATCATTTGGAGTGTATTGGAACCAACCTTTAATAGCACCATTGTTTGGATCTAAAACCAAAGTAGAATTACTATATAGATTGTCACCTAAACGTACGTGACGATCGAAGTCAGGACCAGGGTTACCAATTGGCCAATAAAGAAGATCTAAATCTTTATCATATGAACCAGTAATCCAACCTGAACCACCGCCATATTTCCATGACTCACCAGCCCAAGTATCTACATTTGGCTCACCTTCAGCTGGAATTGTGTATGTATTCCATACAACACTTCCATCATCAGCTGATAATGCGCGAACCCAACCACGTACACCGTATTCAGCACCCGCAGTTCCTTGTATTAAAGAACCTTTAAGAGCCATAGGCATAATTGTTGAAGTTTCAGCATAAGTGTAGTCACCTACAGCTACGTCGAATAATACTTCACCAGTTGAATTAGCTAAACGTACAAGATGTGAATCTAGAGTTGCTAGATATACACTATCTCTGTAAGGTTGAACGCCACGATTAACAACATCACAGCAAAGTTCTGGATAAACGTCAGCTGGAAGCTCACGCTCATATTTCCAAATGATGTCGCCTGTAGCAACGTCCATTGAAATAACTCTGTTAAAAGATGTAGTTACATAACCTTGGCCACCAACAACGTTAACTTGACTGTCTTGTCCTTCTAAAGTTCCAAAAGACATATACCATTTAGCTACAAGATCACCCGCATTGCTTTGGTTGATTTGTGAAGCTTGATGATAACGAGTTGATTGATAATCTTTACCATAGTGCATCCAATTCATTGGATCCACGTCTGCATTTAAAAGCATATCATCAGTTACATAATTCGGCTGAGCACCGCCGCCCCCTCTAAGGACGTCAACACCTTGCGCAAATGCACTTGAGATCATACCTAATGTAGCTGCAAATACTGCAGCAACGAAGCCATATTTCAAAATCTTTGACATATGGGGATTCCTCCCTGTGTTATATTCTTCTACAAAATGAAGAAGAAATTATTATACATATGTCGATCATTAAATTAATGAACGACTACTAATATCGTTCATTAAGAAAAGAACGACTCTCTANTCATAAGAAAAACCTATTTTCAACATAAGTTCAACCTATTTTTAATAAAAATTACAATTAATATGTTATTTTTTTATTTAGATACTAAATATAGTGCTAATTAAACGTAATTCAATTATATTTTTGATTGTTTTAAAGAGGTCTTTTTTTCAAATATTAAAGGTGGACAACGGCTGTCATCGTAATACTCAACCTCACAATCTAAACATTGAAAACATTCATTCATATTAATTTTTCCAGANGGTGCTATAGCTTGTACAGGACAGGAATTTTCGCATAGGTGACACGGGCTTCCGCACTCTGGTCTTCTAGGAATCATATCTAAAATATGGAATCGACCTAAGAATCCTAAAACAGCTCCAAGGGGACACATAAACCTACAGAAAAACCTTTCTGTAAAAAGAGCTACAGAAATAAGGATGACAGCGTAAATTACATAAGGAAGGCTTCTATTAAAATAAGAAGTTATGGCCGTTTTAAAAGGTTCAATTTCAATAAGAGTATAAGACGAATCATGACCAATTATGATAGTGGATGCTATGGTCATTAATATTAAATATTTTAGAACCCATAGCCTTTCATTTAACCAAAATGGAATATTTATTTGAGGTAATTTTATAAGGCGTCCAAATTTAAATAATATTTCTTGAAGAGCTCCAAAAGGACATAACCATCCACAAAAGACACCTCTACCTAATAATATTAAAGAAATTAAAGTATATACAAAGATTATGCATATAAGTGGTTCAAATAAAAATTGTGTATAACCTTTTCCTTGTATCAATGCTTGGGCGTAAGATATAATATTTACGATACTTAGCTGAGCTTGAGCTATCCATCCTAACCAAGTTAGAATTATAGTTAAAAAACCTAGCCTAATGTAACTATGGACCTTTTTACTTGCGGAAAGCTTTTTTTGAAAAATTAAAAGTAGGGTTAATAGGATTAGAAGTAAAAATAAAAATATTATAGAATAGTCTTGTTGCGCCCACTCTGATTGCCATCCACTTAGTTTGCTCTCTCTAACTAGTCCTAAGAAAGCAGTTGCTATTGGCCTTAATCCTGCATCTTCTAATGCAACTGGATCTCCTGTAATTAATCGATTAGGTAAATCGTAATTTAACGAGAACTTCCCATTTGCAAATTTTTCATTTACTGCAAACTCTAACTCCCACTTTTCTAGTGGGTCAAATCCCCATTCCTTTGGAATACGTAATAAACCTATCTGAGATAGGCTTGGTTTTTCTTTTATTCTAAGAGCTGTTGCTTTTAATGCCTCGTTTTGTGTGAATTTCCATTTTTTATCNTTTTGAACTAATGTTACNCGATTATATTGNTTTTTTTTCCAAGAATATAAGCCTGANCCTAAGATTACTAATAAGTTATCACCTGTTGCTAACTGTGAAACATGATAAGAATACCANTTGCCACCAAAAATATTTTTTCCCACAGAGGCAGGGTTTGCCAAACCAGCATAAATACTAGTAAATTTTTTATCGGGGTTTCTTATATAATCTTGATTATCTGGGTCTAATTCTTGTCTAATTTCTTTTCTTGTAAAACTTCTTCCAACGACTCCTCCCCAATTCACTAATTCTGGCCAACTATGTTCAGAAAAATTATCTACATCGACATAAAAAGGCCCTTCATTGGCTCCTAAACCTATCTGTCTAAGAATTTTTTTAGCAGCAGTAATTATTCCATTAGTAGTAAGAGTCGCACTAATTGTTGCTCCGGTAACTCCATCGTAACCTCTTCCTCCTCCTGTACCAGAGTTTAAATTTACCCTTCTATTAATATTGGCACCTATAAATGTTTCATGGAGAGCAGTAAGCTTCGTTTGAGGCACGCAGGTGGGACAAATCATTGGCTCATGAAGTTCCACAATAACAGAGCCTGCTAACCTTCCATCAGGTTTTAGTCCAACAATTATGTCAAAATAGTCACCTGAATATCCTTTAGCTCCAGTAGTTTCATAGGTAGAAAATAAAAAGCCAATCTCTTTTTTATCACCTTTCTTTTTAAGCGAGTTAATTTTTTCTTCTTCTTCTTCTTTAGTGGGTTCTCTGGCATTAACCTGNAAAAATTCTTGCCTCCAGCTATGNAAAATATTTACATCNATAGCACTACTATCTTCGNTNCCANANACAGGAATATAAGGAGGGTTCCCTATCGGCGCTCCTAAAGATTCAGCATTAGGAAAAAGCTTTGCAATAATACCAGGGTTTATTCTGCTTTGCAGAGGATCATTCATATCTGCATTCACAGAATGGATATTAATTATCAAGATAATTNAAGGTATAATTATTTTAAATATTCTTTTAATCAACTAACTAGTTCCTAAAATTGTTTTATTTTTATTAAACTTCTTTTTAATAGACCTTTTATTTTTACAGGTTAAATCTTTATCATTATAAGTTATTTGGCATGACATACATTGTATGCATTCTTTTTCATTTATAGAACCATTTTTTGCTATAGCCTTTGTAGGACATTTAGGTGAACAAGCAGCGCATGATATATCGCCGCAGGATTTAATAGTTGTTAGCCAGCTAATTACTTGAAATTGGCTAGCTAAACCTAGTGCTGCTCCCGTAGGACATAGATACCTACAAAACCCTCGTTCTATAAAAAACACAAATATTAATAAGGCTAGCGACCATAGTATAAGGATAGTAGAAGTGTTAAATTTATCTTCTATTATAGTTTTAAAAGGCTCAAATTCAAATAATATATTAGTTCCTGTAGCATATATTGCTCCAATAATAATTGTGCTCAATATTATATATTTTAAGTATATTAATTTACTATGTATAGAATCTGGAATTTCAAAAGTCTTAAATTTTAATAATGTTTTAAATTTATATATTATATCTTGTATGGTTCCAAAGGGACATAACCATCCACAAAATATACCTCTTCCCCATATGAGAGTAGTAATGATAATAAATATTCCTAAAATAACATATATGGGCTCAAATAAAATATTATCCCATACTCCATTACTAGTTTTTAAATTATTAAATGTCTGATAAACTTTTTGCGTCCCTACTTGTAGGTTCTGAAAAAATGCCATCCACAGAAATATAGTTCCTGTAAGAAAGGTCTTAATATATATAATTTTTTTTCTATTTTGAGATAGTTTTCTTGCAAATAAAGTAACTGCTAAAACTCCTAATAAGAGAATACAAGTAAAGAATATTGAATGTTTTTGATGTATCCACTCTCTCCACCAATCTGGTCCCCATGAATCTATAAATCCAGCTTTATTAGGCATCTTTATATTTTGAAGGGTTTTTGCATTAAGGGCATCTTCTTTATTTATTATATTATTGATAAATAAAACATAAGCAGTAACAGCATANACTTCATCATTAGTCAGAGATTGGGGGTTATAATAAGGCATGGCTCTTCGTATGTAATCAAATAAAGTAGATGCATGAGGCCAAAAAGAACCAACAGAACGAATAGGCATCTCTGAATTTAAGCTACCTAAACCTCCAGATAAAGACTCAAATGCAACTATTTTCATCGCATTTTGTGTTCCTCTTAGGCTCTCAATCTCTTGAGAAAGTACTTCAGCAATACCTAATGTACCATGACAAGAGAGACATTTTTGTTGATATACCTTTTCNCCAATTTCTGCCGTACCATTTCCTTGTGGTAAATTAATACTAGTTGGGCTAACAGAAATGTCTTGGTTATTAATTTTATATTCGATTTCACTTTTAGTAATATCATTATTATACCAATTTAATTTTTCTTCTTTATTTTTAAAAGTATTAGATAAATTTGAAAAAAAAGAATTTGTATGTTTTGAAATATTCATGATGTTCGATTTGTTTTGGTCCCATTTTTCAAGGAATATATTATTATNAGAGTTAATATTAATTAAGGTTTCTTTATTTAAAACTTCTTCATAATTTAAAGTTTTGTTTTTATACAGAAGATAGGCCGTTAAAGAATATGTTTCGTCGCTTGTTAAAGTTTGTGGCTTATTATAAGGCATGGCTTTTCTAATATAATCAAATAAAGTTTTAGGATACGGCCAATCTAAATTTATTGGTATAGATTCAATTTTATTTTTTTCTAATAACACTTCTGAATTAAAAAATTCATTTTCTAAATGGCATGAAACACATTTATCAAGAAAGATTTTTTCTCCTTTTAGAGCAGTACCATTTCCTTCAGGTAGATTTGTGCCTAAAGCATCTATAGTAATATCCTGATTTGAAATTTTTACTGAATCTATTTCTTGTCCAAAACTAAAATTAATATTTTCATCAGATTTAGCTATTGATAAAAAGCTAATAGTAGTAAAAGCAATCAGAAATATTATATGTTTTAATAATTTACTCATTTCAATACTTACTTTTAAAATTTAAATACTATTCTTCTGACCATTTTTCATTTTGAGCAAAATCATCATATTCATTAGATACTTTACCTTTAGGAGTAATTCTCCATATTTGAATAGAATTATTGTGATATAAATGACCTAAGCCATATTTTACAGACCAGACTTTTCTTTGAGGTTGAATATTATTTTTACTATCGGTAGCTCTACTTTCTATAGAGCATTCCTCTCCGTTCCAAATCCAATTGTATCTGAATCTTACAGGCGATAATGGTTCGTTACTTCCTTCTATTTGTGCAATATTCCAAGTTTTCCCTTTGTCTGTAGAGATCTCTACTTTTTTAATATTTCCAAGTCCAGACCATGCTAGCCCTGTAATGTGAATGGGTCCTTTTTTAAGTGGAACTGGGCCTGCAGAAGGTTGAGTTATTATAGATTTAACTTCCATTGGAAAAGTAAATTGTAATGTTTTTCCACTTACCAATAGATCACTATATTTAGATGTTTCATCTTTTGTATATGTTGGTTTTTTTGTAACTTTTATCCTTCTTAACCATTTAATACTTATATTTCCTTCCCATCCAGGAACGACAAGCCTCATTGGATATCCTTGTTCTGGCCTAATGCGTTCCCCATTTTGATATAGGGCTATAAGAGTATCATCTAAGGCTTTTTCTAATGGAATGCTTCTACTCATCGCTGCGGCATCTGCCCCTTCAGCTAAAAGCCAAAGAGCCTCTTTTTTAATTCCAGCTTCTTCTAGAACTGTTTTTAATGGAACTCCTGTCCATTCAGCAGTAGAAATGAGCCCGTGAATAGAGCCACAGGTTCTATCCATAGCTATTGGAAAGGCATTTGAATTATAAAAACTATTTCCTCCGCATTCTATAAAATATGTTTTTGTTTTCATGGGATATTTTAATAAATCTTTCATTTTAAAAACTAGAGGCTTGTCTACAAGCCCATGAATTAATAATTCGTGCTGATCAGCATTTATATTAGGAACTCCATTATGACTTCTTTCAAAATGTAAGCCGTTAGGAGTTATTATTCCCTCAAGTTTTTCTAAAGGAGTCATCGCTACTCCTGAACCAGGTGCGTACTCTTCGTAAGGTTGAAATATTTCTCGTTTGGTATTTTCTTCTTGGGAAGAAGGGAATCCATATTTGTTAAAAGCTTTACCCGGTGTTGTCATCCAAGATGGAGATCCTTCTTTTATAGACTGTGCGAGTGCACTGGCTGGAATAACAGAAATAGCCGTTCCTGATAATATTGCCCTTCTAGTTAAGCCTTTTTTTTTTCATTTATAATGCCTTGTTTTATATTGTATAAATTATAGATCACCTTTAACTACATAGGTAAGAATTTGAACAACTTGACTTACGGACCTGCAAGAAGCAACCGCTGATTGATTTATTTCTTTAAGTGCATGGTTTAGATTATCTTCATGTAAAGTTATTATAGGTTTATCAAGTGCTTTTGCTATACCAGCATCAAATGCTGCATTCCACTGTCTATATTTATCTCCAAACTTTACAATTAATATGTCTGNGCTTTTTAATAATGTTGAATTTCTTATAGAGTTAATTGAAGCGCCTTTATGGTCATGCCAAAATTTATCTGCTTCTGTGCCAAGAATTTTTACACCACAGTCATCAGAATCTTCATGCAGAGTGTTTGGAGAATTAATAATAACGGGCAGGGTTTTCTCTTCACAAAGGTTTTTAATCTCATCACGCCAATTAGTATGAATTTCTCCTGATAGATAAAGTTTCCAAATTTTTTCAGTCATAATCAATTCTCTCCTAAAAAAGTCAAAAATATTTTACCATATACAAATTTAAATTAAATACTAATTTTTATATGTAATTTTCATTTCTATTGATTTAATAAGAGCCTTTAAACTTAGCATATAGCTTTCTCATTCCACCGAGCCACCTTGGATAGTCAGATGTTTTAAATTTAATATATTCTCCAACCACTGGATGAGGTAGAATTAAAAACCCTCCTTCACTTACTGTATTAATAACTACTTTTGCAACATCACTAGGATTTAGCATTCCATCAATTCCAGCTACTCCACCATTATCCATATTTGCTGTCATGGCGGTATTTACACCTTGTGGACAGAGACAAGATATTGTTACGGCATTTCCATCTTTATCATCTTTTCCATATACAATAGACATCCATTCAGCAAAACCAACGGCAGCATGCTTAGTAAGTGAATAAGAGGCAGAATTTATTTCTGAAAGTAAGCCTGCTGCAGATGCTGTTGTTATAAAACGGCAACCTTTTCTTTTTCTCATAGATGGAATAACAGCTCTTGCAGCCCAAACATGATGCATAACATTCACTCTATAAGAGATATCCCAATCTTCATCAGTGGTATCTAAAGTTCCACTTCTTGCTACACCAGCATTTGCAAAAAATATATCTATTGGGCCCAAATTTTCTTCTGTATTTTTAATAAAACTTAGTATATCAGATTCTTTCCCAGCATCAGATAGGGATGTATAAAACCCATTTAATTCTTTTGCTTTATTGAGGTCTTGTTCATTAATATCTGATATTGCTACTTTAGCACCTAACCCTTTAGCAGCTTTAGCNATGGCCATTCCTATACCATTTCCTCCACCCGTTATAGCTACTACTTTATTTTCCCAAGAAAATGAATTTTCAGACATTTATTTTTCTCCCTCAAAAGTTTCTAAAACTATATATATAAATGGTGCCGCCTGCAAGATTCGAACTTGCGGCCCCGTCATTACCAATGACGTGCTCTACCCCTGAGCTAAGGCGGCTTATTAGTACTCAATATCATATTATATAATATTATGGTAAATATTTTAATAAATTGACATAAAGTCTTATTAATTCATTCTTTATAAAATTTGTTATTTTGGAGGAAAGATATTGAAACGTTTATTTTTCGTTTTAATATTATTAGGTGTATTTTATAGTAAACATTTGTTTGCAGCAGATTGTTCAGTTGTATCTGGCTCAACTGAAACCATTTCCTCAAATTGTAGTGACTTAGAAATAGAGGGAGATGGTTCTAATGTAACTGTTGATTCTGGTGTTACTATAGATAGTACAAATGTTGCTGTGAAAACTGCAAATGGTACAAATACTTCGATTACTAACAATGGAACATTTGAAGCAAGTGAAACAGCTGGTTTAAGGAATTCTTCACCAGGTAATATTTCTAATTTAATTAATAATGGCTCTATTACTGCAGGGACAAATCATGGTCTCAGAAATGGGGGATTCATAAACATATTAACTAATACGGGAACAATATCTGCTGCGGAAGATAGGGGGCTCACTAATCTTGGTGGAAGTGCGAGGTCTATAGAAACACTTACTAACTCTGGAACAATATCTGCAGGAGATGACTTTGGTATACATAATACAGGAAATATAACAACTTTAACAAATTCAGGAACAATATCTGCTGCTGATGATTCTGGCTTATGGACAANAGGTACAATTACAACTTTAACAAATAGTGGTACTATTTCGGCCGGCGGTGACGATGGTCTTAAACTTGTTCAAGGTGCTACTATAGTTAACTTAAATAATTCAGGAACAATATCTGCAGTAGATGATTATGGAATTCGAAATGATCAAAGTAACTCGACTGAAAATACTATTACTACATTAACTAATTCTGGCACCATTTCAGCAACTAGAAATGGTATATGGAATGATGGGAAAATAACTACGCTAACGAACAGTGGTACTATAAAAGCAACAACTGATGACTATGCTATAAAAAATATTAGAGGTACAATAACTACATTAAATAATTCAGGAACAATATCTGCGGGGGATNATTGGGCAATTTATAATGATGACTCAGCTACTATCACTACATTAACAAATACGGGTACTATTTCTGCATCAGGAAATAATATTAGTATTTATAATGATACAGATAGTATTATAACCACACTAAACAACTCTCAAGGTGCTTCCGGCTCAGCTCTAACCTACGATGGTAAGCTTCCAACTAACTATAATATTATCGTAAACAGCACATCTGATTTTGGTAAGATAACGTTTAGTAATGTTTCCGGAACAACCAATTTTGGAGTTGATGTAAGTTCCACTTTAGGAGTGAGCACAACTTATAGTTCCGTCGTAGTTGGTTTGGCTAGCAGTAATATAATTAACACTAGTGGTAGTCTTGTTTCAAATTCTTTTAGAAATAATTGGACGTTAGAAAATAGTTCTGGAACTACATGGGATTTAGTAGTGGAGGCCATAGATTTGGCTCCAGATACTAATAATTCTGTAAAGAAGAGCACGAAAACTAATGTAATAACTGGTATAAATAATCTAGCGACTGTGACAGAAGCTAATTTTGCACATTTAAATACCTATGATTGTGATTTATTTAATGAGAAAAATGCTTGTTTATCCATTGGAGGACGCCATACCACAATATCTAATCCAACAACTTCCACGAATAGTTTTGTATTGGTAGGTGGGTATAAAATTAACAAAAATTTAAGAGTGGCAGGTTTTTATCATAAAAATTTAATTCACAACACACCATCTACTTTTGAACTAAGAGATAAAACACCATTATATGGTGCACTTATTGTTTGGAACGAACATGCTGACAAATCAGGTTATCAACTAAAATTTTCAAATGCTTATCAGTCAAAAAGTGCTATTTTAACTAGAGACGTAGTTGGCTCGTCTGAAAAAGGTATAGGGTATACAGAAATAGAAGCACAAAGTTATATAACAGAGCTTCAATATAATTATAAGGTATCAGAAAATAGTAATTTGATTCCTTATTTTGCAGCAAAACTTTCTTCTGTTCAACAAGANGGGTTTACGGAAGTAGGGCTAAGTTCTCCGCTTACTTTTAATAGAATTAAAGACAGCTCAGGAACTATTGTGGGTGGTTTAAAATTTAGTATTAATATGACTTCTGACCGTGTATTGAGAGGTAGCATAGGAGTAGAACATGATCTAATTCATAACGTAGATAAGATAGAGCCTACAGGAATTATAGGTCTAAGTACTGTAAGTTTAGAAAATGAATTTAATCCAACGAGACCAGTTTTATCGTTAGCGCTTGATAACTATTTATCTCCCAATCAAAAAATAACAACCACTTTGCAATATCAAGAATTATCTTATAAATCTAAAGCTGAAACTAANGTGTATGTTTATTATACTATCGGGTTATGATATTAATGTAATTACGAATTTTTGACTTCCTGTATAGGTTAAATATCTCAAGGTAAGGCCATTACTAAAATAATAATGCAAAGAAAACACTTTTTTAATAATCTTCCTTCATTTGCCACTAAGATAGTTTTTTTATCTATTATTGCTGTAATAAAAGAGTTCATAATTTTTTCCTTGTCGCACCTTTTTATATTAAATAAATTTATTTTATAAATTCTAGCCAGTAATAAAATTTATGCGAATAAGACTCATTCTCAATTTATCATTTACTTGAGTATATTGCAAAAAAATAGATAAAGAAAGTCTAAGATATAAAGTATTTAAACATATTAAATAAAGATTTAATTAGAAAATATATTGCTATATAGTTAGTATAAAGCTTACTTGGAAAATTTTTTATGAAAAAAATATTATTTTTAATGACATTAACTATAGGAATATTATCCTTCGTAAGTAATTCTTTTAGCGCCGATGAATGTAAATTCCAAATGGCTGATATGAATTGGCCTTCAGCTACATTAATGGCAAATGTAGATAAATTTATTTTAGAGGAAGGTTATGACTGTAAAATTGAGTTAGTTCCGGGAGCAACAACTGCTACTTTTATAACTATGAATGAAAAGGGTAAACCCCATGTAGCTCCAGAGCTTTGGACAAACGCTATTGCAGGACTTCTCCATAAAGCATTAGAGGAGGGTCGTTTATTTTCAGCAATAAAAGGTCCTATTACCGAGCTAGGAGAGGGTTGGTGGATAACTCCTCACACATTAAAAAATTACCCCGAGTTTAAATCAGTGTTAGATATTCTTGAGAGGCCAGATCTTTTTCCAGCAAAAGAAGATAAGTCAAAAGGGGCATTCATAGGTTGTCCAGCGGGTTGGGGATGTCAATTGGCTAATCAGAGCCTTTATATTGCATTCGAGATGGAAAAAAAAGGCTGGGTGCTTGTTGATCCTGGGTCACAGGCTGGTTTAGATGGTTCAATGTCAAAAGCAGCAGAACGAGGCGATAACTGGTTTGGTTATTATTGGTCACCAACGTCATTAATAGGAAAGTATAATATGAAGCTGATGGACTTCGGTGTTCCATTTGCAGGGTCTAAAAATTGGGACGATTGTATAGCTAAGGGGCCAGAAGAATGTATAGAACCAAAACCTTCCGCTTGGACTGAGTCTATAGTTCAAACTGTTGTTACTTCTGAGGTTAAAGAAATGACTGAGGTAATGAATTATTTTAGTAAACGAATTTTTCCAGGAAGCATTATGAATACTATGCTTGTTTATATGGAAGAGAATCAGGCTCAAGGTGCAGACGGTGCTATTGAGTTTTTAGNANAACATCCTGAAATCTGGATAAATTGGATTACTTNAGAGGCTGCGNAAAAAATTAAAAAAGCGCTTTAAATGGATGCTATAATTATGAGATATAATATATTTATGTTAATTTTTTTAAATGCTTGAATTTTTTGAAGAATTTCCTGAAATGTCACGTGGAGATTTACGTGACTTTAAGAAAGTAATAGATTCTGCATTTAGATCTTTTTCTCGCACACATGGTGAATCTATAGAGAGTTTTTTTGATCCAGTTTTATGGTTTTTGATTTGGTTTGAAAAACTACTTCTTAATACTCCATGGCTCATCATTATTATAGTGGTGGCTGGGTTATGCTATTTAGGAGCAAGAAGCTGGAAGTTATCTATTGGTTCTGCACTAACTTTTGCTATAATAGGTTATCTCGGAATGTGGGAAGATACAATGTCTACCATGGCGTTAATTTCTGTAGCAACCATTCTCTGTATAGCAATTGGAATACCATTAGGGGTTTGGATGGCTCGCTCTGATAGAGTTCAAGCATTAGTTATGCCAATTCTAGATGTAATGCAAACAATCCCAATTTTTGTTTATTTATTACCAGTTTTAATGTTACTTGGTATCGGCAAGGTGCCAGGATTAATTGCAGTCTGTGTATATGCTATGCCGCCTATTGTGCGTTTGACTAATCTTGGTATTAGGTTAGTTGATAAAGGTGTTCTTGAAGCTGCAGATGCTTTTGGAGCTGATAAAAAACAGAAATTACTAGGAGTTCAAATACCCCTAGCTTTGCCAAATATTTTTGCTGGTATAAACCAAACTATAATGATGGCTTTAGCTATGGTTGTTATTGCATCAATGATAGGGGTTCGCGGCTTAGGTATTCCTGTTTTACAAGCAATTCAAAATCAGTACCTAGCGCTAGGGTTAATGAATGGTCTGGCAATTGTTGCTCTAGCAATTATTTTTGATCGCGTTTTACAAGGTTATGGTAAGCGTTTGCAAAAAGGCCGTGAGGTAAAAAAAAATGGCTGATAATAAGATAAGTATTAAAAGTCTTTATAAAGTTTTTGGTGATCGTCCAAATGATGCAATACAAAATATTATAAATGGTATGTCCAAGGAAAAACTACTCAGTGAAAATGGAAGCGTATTGGCGTTAAACAATATAAATATTGATATACCAGCTAAACAGCTACATGTTATTATGGGTTTATCAGGTTCCGGTAAATCAACATTAATTAGACATATCAATAGATTGATTGATCCAACCGTTGGAAAAGTAATTATTGATGGTGATAATATAATGGAAATGTCTCAGGAAGAGTTACGTGAATTCCGTCGATACAAAGCATCAATGGTTTTTCAAAAATTTGGATTATTCCCACACCGTACAGTTTTTCAAAATATTTCTTATGGTTTGTTTATTCAGGGAATTCGTGAAGAAGAAGTCAAAGAGCGAACACAGGTATGGGTTGATAAAGTAGGCTTGACAGGCTTTGAAAAATACTATCCTGCCCAATTGTCAGGAGGAATGCAACAGCGTGTTGGATTAGCTCGAGCATTAGCTACAGATGCAGAAATTTTACTTATGGATGAAGCTTTTTCTGCTCTAGACCCACTTATTAGGACTAATATGCAGGATATTCTTCTAGATTTACAGGAGGAGTTAAATAAAACTATTATTTTTATAACGCACGATCTAGATGAAGCGTTAAGACTTGGAGATGAAATATCATTTATGCGAGATGGTAAAGTTATTCAAAAGGGTAACCCTCAGGATATAATCTTAAGGCCTGCAGATAATTATATTGCTGATTTTATTAAGGATATAAATAGAAGCAGAGTATTAAAAGTTAGTTCTATTTTAAAAAAATCAATCATAAGTTGTGATCTGAAGATCAATGTTAATGCATCTCTTGAAGAAGCTTTACAGATACTGAATTCAGCTGATAAAGGAGTTGCATCAGTTGTTGACGCAAAGGGAAAAGCTATTGGGAAAGTTTCACTCAAAGCAGCTATTCTTGCAATTGCACGTCCTGAATATGATAATAGTCCACACTATAAGTGACTATTAAAATAATAAGATTATACAAAATTGAAGAAAAAAATTAATTATTGTAGTTTAGTCAGTAAATTCAAAATATAAAGGTTAAATCAATATGAAATTTAGAAGAGATATAGAAATTATTAGGGCAATAGCAATAATTAATGTATTTTTTTTTCATTTTGGAGTCTCATTTTTCCAATATGGTTTTTTAGGAGTTGATATATTTTTTGTTATTAGTGGGTTTTTAATGGCAACTATATATGAAAATACAAATTTTAAAGAATATTTTACAAGACGTTTTAATAGATTAATTCCTCCTTATTATTTAACTATATTTATTACTATAATAATATCTTTCTTAATATTAGAGTATAGGGAATTTAAGGAAACTATATATCAGACATGGTATGCTTTATCTTTTATTTCAAATATTGGTTATTGGTTAGATAATACATATTTTAATAAAGATAATTTTAAACCCCTTTTACACATGTGGTCATTAGCAATAGAATTCCAGTTTTATTTTATTGTGCCTTTTATTGCGTTCTTAATTAGAAAAAATAAATATTTTATCCTAATTATTTTTTTTACATCATTAGGCATGTGCTTTATGATTACTGAGGTGTCTCCTAAAACTTCTTTTTTCATGATATTTTTTAGGATATGGGAGTTTTTTCTTGGATATATAATAGCTAATTATGCGTTATTTAAAAAAGTTCATTTAATAAATAACTTCAAAAAAGATATCATAAGCATAATTTTTCTTCTTATTTTAATAGTAGCACCTTTTTTCGCAATTAATTTTTCTTTAATAAATATATATAGCTCAAGCTTTATTGAAGGCCATCCAGGTATTTTTTCTTTATTTATATGTATAATCACTGCTTTAGTAATTATTTTTGGTATCCCTTTATTTATTCAAAATAGTAGCGTTGGAAAAGCTTTATCCTATATTGGAAGTTATTCTTATTCTATATATCTGCTTCATTATCCAATCATAATATTATATCTATACAAGCCTTTATCCGTAACAATACTAGAGTTTCAAAATAATTATATAATGATCGTTTTAATGGCTATAGTGATAGGTATTAGTTATTTTTTTCAGAAATTTACAAATAGTTTATTAATTAAAAAATTGTTTACTATTAATAGGTATTTTTATTTTCTGCTTTTTATCTTTGTATTTTCTTATGGTGCCTTATTCATAAAAGCAGGTCTTTTAAATACAACTGAATTAAATATTCAGAACGGATTCTTTGATAAGACTTCATATAGGTGTGGAAAGATAATAAGAATTATTAACCCTTTAGCAAAATTATGTTCATTAAATAATTTATTAGAAGAGGCGAATGTAGAAAAAATAATACTAATTGGAGATAGTCATGCAGATGCAATCAAAACTTCATTCACTGAAATTGCCTCAAAATTAAATAAAAAAGTTTATTTTATAGTGCAAAATGATCCTTTAATGAGTGAGAGTAAAAGTATAAATGCCAAAAATTTATTTAAAAAAATGGATAAATATAATATAAGCCATGCCATTATTCATTATTCATCAATATTAAATAGGCCTGAAATAGTTAACTTTATAAAATTAGCAAATAAAAAAAATATTAAAATTTCATTTATAATGCCTATTCCAAGACCAGGATTTGTAGTGCCTAGAGAGATGTATAATGCAATGAAATATAATAAAAAAATTATTCCTAGTAGAACAGAAGATTACTTACTAGAGCATAATAAAGTTAAAAATATTCTAAATAATCTTGATATTAAAAACTTAAAAACTTTTAATGTTCATCAATATTTTTGTGCTGATTATTGTAAATATAGCTTAGAAGATGGTTCTCCATTATTTTATGATAGCCATCATTTGACTTTATCAGGCTCAAATTTACTCAAACCACTTTTCATTCAAATATTGGAATAAATTAAATCTAATAGTTACTAATCGTCAGATTTCTTAATTTTATTTTATGTGGAGTAAATTTATAAAATAGGTTATAATCTTTTTTATCACTAAAAGTACATAGTATCCTTACATAAAAAAGAGAACAAATAATGGAATCAATAGTAAAAGCCGAGCAAATATCAAATATAGCATTTGGGTTTATGGCTTCAAAAGCATTATTTGTAGCATTACATTGTAATATTTTTACCAGTCTTTCTGGAGAACCTAAAACTGCTAAAAAGCTTTCTATAGAAGCAGGGGTTCCAGAAAATCGTATTATTACAATTTGCACCGCCTTAAATAGTATTGGGCTATTGGAACGTGAAAATGATCTCTATAAAAACTCGGCAGGCGCAGAGTCTTTTTTGGTAAAAGGTGCGCCCTATGATTTTGGTGATTATCTGCGTCTTCAAATAGATAGGCAGATGTATGGTTTCATGCAACAGTTGGAAGGTGTTGTTACAGACAATATAACGCCGGATTATGTTGATAGTTATGCAAAATGGATGGAAGATAAAGAAGAGGCACATCTATATAGTGAATCTCAGCATGCAGGATCTTTAGGGCCAGGGCGCTCTCTTGCGCGTATGGTAGACTTTTCAAGAGTTGATCATTTACTTGATATAGCAGGTGGTACTGGAGGTTTATCTATAAGACTCTGTGAAGCAAACCCTAACCTACGAGTGACTATTATTGACTTTCCTCATGTAGTTAGCCTTGGTAAAGAAAAAGTAAAAGATGCAGGGCTTTCAGACAGAATTAGTTTTATTGGAGGCAATGCATTGGACTATAATTGGCCAAAAGATGTAGGTGCAGTTCTGATGAGCTATCTCTATAATGGAGTGCCAGGAGAGTCTATTCCTGAATTAGCCAAGCAGGCCTATAGCGTTATGCAACCGGGTGGAATATACCTTGTACATGATTTTATGGTAGAGAACGATCGGTCTGGACCACATTTGGCAGCATTATGGCAATTACAGCATTTAGCTTTTACTCCAACAGCTAAATCAATTACTCCTAGCTGGGTTAGTAGTATTATGGAAGGTGCGGGTTTTAAAGAAATTAAAGAAGAGGTTCTAATTCCGGGTATGACCAAGGTTCTCTGGGGTAACAAGCCTATAAAATAATATTTTTTTATAATGATATTAGGTTTAAATTTTTATTTTTTTTCGTTATCTATATTTAAAAAATCATTTTTATTTTCATCAAAGTAAAAAAGCTCACCGCTTTTTAATTCAAACCACCAACCATGAATATTTAATTCTTTATTTCTAACTAGTTCGCTGACCCATGGAAATGTTTTAAGGTTTTTTATGGAGTTCTTAATAGATTCTTTTTCTATAAAATGTTGCAGAGATTCTAAAGGATCTTTAGTATCAATTTTAGTAATAACTGAAGAAGCAATATTCATCCAACTATCAATGAACTCTCTAGGAGCTTTTTTATTAAGTGATTTATCCATATCTGAATTAAAATTATTACATAGTCTTTTTATGCCTCCACAGTGGGCGTGTCCTAATATAATAATATCTTTTATTTTTAAATCCATAACTCCAAATTCAATAGCAGCACTAACACCGTGAAGACCTTCATCAGGACTATAAGGTGGAACTAAATTAGCTACATTTCTAACTGAAAAAACTTCTCCTGGTTTAGCTTGAAACAATATTGCTGGATCTACTCTAGAATCTGAACATGCAATAACCATAAATTTAGGTTTTTGGCCATTTTTTACATATTTATCTATATAAGATTTATCATTCTCATAATAGTTTTTTTTAAAATCTTTAAAACCTTCTTTAAGAAACTTTACCATATTTTTATTCAATAACCTTTTTTAATAACATTTATAAATATTACTTTAATTATAATTTAAACCTAAAGCAGAATTTAACGCAGATGTCTATTCTAATTTAAAGTTATTTAAATTAGTTTTTATATTTAGTAGCTTGAAAAATTACTAAAAAAATTAATCCAATACTTGCCATCCACCAAGCTTGAAATGCTCCAAAACTCAAATTGCTTACAACAAAGATAGCAACAATAGAGGAGCATGATCCTGTACCTAATACATATGAATGTTTTCTTATATTTGTTCCAATTTTGATAATATTTATCCAAAGTAAGGAAGTAATTATTATGCCTAGTAAGCCTAATTCAAGCCATATCTCAAGGAAATTATTATGAGGATGTAATGGTATGCCACCCTTAATTTCTAGTTTAGTATTTGGTATATTTAGGATAATATTTTGACCAATAAACCTTGAGGTTCCTATGCCATGCCCAAGTATTGGTTTTTTTAAAATTTCTTTTGCAACATATTTCCATATTAAAAAACGGTGCATAATGGAGACTCCGGGGCGAGTTTTTTGCCATTGCAAATTTCTTGAACATTTAATATTATTTTCATTTAATAGCTTAATAATATTTTTAGGCACAGGTGAGTCTGATTTAATTTTTTCAAATTCTAAAAGTAGTCGTGAAATATCTTTATTATCTTTTAATTTATCATTTGTTATTATTTTTGCTCCATCATCAGTGCAAGGCGCAGCTATTTCTACTATTTTTTCTAATTGCACTATTTTTGGCAATACTGAAATTGAAAATAAAGGATTAAAAATAATTATTATCAAAGATATTATGCCAAATGCCACAAATGACTTAGGTCCTAAAAAATAAATAATTAAAGCAGAAAAACAAGAAAAAATTAAAGCTATTTTAGCTGATTCATTGGGTCCCAAAAAAACTACTGTAGATGCTAATCCCATTAAAATAAAGGCAAGTATATA
>NYVM01000045.1 GCA_002684605.1 Candidatus Pelagibacterales bacterium
TCTCGTATGCTACCGCTAATTCTTCACCTCCCGCTTTTGAAGCACTATAAGGGTTAGTTGAATTATATCTATCATTCTCTTTATAATCTACTCCTTTAGGTGCCGGGCCAAAAATCTCATCTGTACTAAAATAAATAAACCTTTCAAGGCCTTTACTTTTATTTATAAATCTTGCATATTCAAGTATATTGGCTGTTCCTACTACATTATCCAAAACAAATTCCATAGGATAATCAATACTTCTATCTACATGGGATCCTGCGGCTAAATGAAGAATTATGTTTATATCTCCTAGCTCTTTTTTTATCCATGGATTTATTTCTGATTTTAAATCATGAAATACTATTTTAAGTCTCTTTCTCTCACTAGTTGGAAGTTCTGACATTACATGGTTGAGTCTGTTTAAGTTTCCACTATAGTCTAGTCTATCAAGAGAAATTATTTCCCAATTTGTATGTTTTATTAAGAAGTAAATAAGATGATGTGCAATAAAACCAGCACCTCCAGTTATCAAAACTCTTTTCATAATCTATATATTATCAATATGATTCTTTAATCTATCCTCTGGTTTCCAGTTCAATTTATTTAACATGTCATCATTCTCTCTAAGCGTAAACTTATAATTTCCTTTTTGATCAGCTATATTGGTGCTTTTACAATCAAATCTATCTTCAAACATTTTAAATAATTCATTAACACTGTAATTCATTCCAGTTCCTAGTTCCCATGCATCTTCATGTTTTTTATTTGAATCTGCAATTTTAATTAATGCATTGACAATGTCAAACACATGAGTGAAATCTCTTCTTTGATTTCCATCCCCAACGATAGGTAGTGGGAGATTTTTTTTAACTTTAGAACGCCAGATACCTATTACATTGCCATGTTCTTCATTTAGACTTTCATTTGGACCATATACATTGTAAAATCTAGCAATTTCTACATTAACATTGTACGAGTTTCTGTATAGCTTACAGACTTCCTCTCCTAAATATTTATACATTGCGTATGGAGAGTCTGATGGGTCATGATGTTTTGAAGAAGAGCCAGCATAAACTACTTTAACTTTATTTTTTTTTGCCCACTCCATAATTTGCATTGTCCCTTGAACATTAACTCTAAAATATTCGGTAGGAGCTTTAAAAGAGGGTTGAACACGGGATTTTGCGGCTAAGTGGATGCATAAATCAAATTTTCCGTCAACTTTATCTATTGATTCAATATCTAAATTAATGTATTTAGCTCCCTTAACTTCATTTGATTCTAGTCCTGATGAATAATCATCAACGGAGGTAACATTAAAACCTTGATCAATCAATACTTTAATAAGGTTTGATCCAATAAACCCAACTCCACCTGTAACCAATATATTTTTCATTTTTCAAAAATATCAATTAATCTTGTTAGTAGTCTGCTTCTTTCAAATTCTTTTTCATAATAATCTCTCGCATTGTTACCTAATACTTTTCTTTTGCTTGAATTCAGTTTGTTAAAATTTATTATTGAGTTGGCAAGAGATAAAGGATCCTCAGCATTTGATGTAAAACCAGAATTTGATTCTTTAATTATTTTTGATCCAATTCCATTTAAAGAAGCTATTATAGGCTTACCACAGGCAAGATATGACTGGAGTTTACCCGGAATTGTCATTGAAAATATTTTTGTGTCCTTCAATGATACAAGTAGAGCATCGGCTGAAGCAAAAAAAGCAGGCATATCTTCAGGTGGAAATGAACCCAAAAATTTAAAATAATCATCAAGTGAATATTCCGATATTTTTTCTAGGACTCTTTTTTTATCTCTTCCATCACCAATTATTATTATTTTAAAATTTTTAAGTTTTGTAGTCAATATTTTAACTGCTTCAATAATTGTATCAAAACTTTGTGCAACACCAATGTTTCCTGCAAATACAATATTTAAGCCATCTCCATACTGAGATTTAATTTTACTATCTTTTTCTACTATATTATAAAAACTTTCTGCATAATAAGGGTAAAAAATTATTTTTGAATCTTTTACTCCTTGATTCAATAAATAGTCCTTAAAACTTGGTGATTGAACCAATATATTATCATAAAAATAATAAATTGATTTAGTCATTAAGTTAACTAAAGACAGTACGATCTTATTGTTTATTCCTCCTGCATCTTTTACAGATTCTGGCCATAAATCATGCACCCATAAAAATGGTTTTGCTCTAAATATAAATGAGGCTAGAATTCCAATATACCCTACGGTTATAGGAGAAGGAGCGTAAACAAAAATTTTATCAAATTTTTCTTTTACAAAAAATAGTTTACCCATACCAAAAAATACAAATGATATATAATTAAGAAATAATTTTAGTCCTGATGCATTTCCTCTTGGAATTATTGGGGAACGATAAACTTTGATTTCTTTATATTTCTCTATTGGTTTATTAAGGAATGTGTAGCCAGAGAAGAAATTACCTTTCGGGTAATTTGGTTTTCCTGTAACAACCGTAATGTCATGACCTTTTTCCTTTAAGCCTAAACACAAATCATTAATCCTAAAATTTTCAGGATAGAAATATTGAGATATTACAAGTATTCTCAATCTGATTTATTAATTAGATTTAATTGAAAAGTCCTTTTTCCATACAGTCCTATTAACATATTCTATATATGACAAAATGATTTTAACGACCTTTGATGAGACANTGTCAACATTATAGTCATCTACTATTTGTGGTACAATTTCATCCTCATATTGCTTAATAACCACCTCTAAAGATTCGAGTATACGTTCCTTTTCAAGGCCTGACATAATAAGAGTACCTTTATCCATACCTTCAGGTCTTTCATGAGCCTGCCTAATCATTATTGCAGGAAATTTAAGAATTGATGATTCTTCTGTTATTGTTCCGCTATCAGAAATTACACACTTAGAAAATTGTTGAAGATTTATATAATCAAAAAACCCTTGTGGTTTTAAAAACTTAATTAGCTTATTTGGCTTGACCTTCTCTTCCATTTTCTCAATTCTATTTTTAGTCCTTGGATGGGTAGATACAATTACAGGTAATTTATATTTTTCAGCTATTGAATTAAGAGAGATAAGTAAAGATTTGAGGTTCTTTTGATAATCAACATTTTCTTCTCTGTGAGCAGACACTAAAAAATATGATTTTTCTTTTAATCCTAATTCGTTTTTTATATTACTATCAGTTATTTCTTTCGAATAATAATTCAGAATTTCTTTCATACAAGATCCAATTTTTACTATAGTACTTGGATCAATTCCTTCAGCTATAAGGTATTGTCTTGCATGATCGGTTAAAGGCATATTTATATCGCTAAGATGATCAATAACTTTTCTGTTAATTTCTTCAGGAACTCTTTGATCAAAACATCTATTTCCAGCTTCCATATGAAAAATAGGCACTTGTTTTCTTTTAGCAGATATAACTGAAAGACATGAATTTGTATCGCCGTATAGAAGAATTGCATCGGGTTTTTCAGACTCAATAATTTTGTCTGANTCAAAAATAATTTTAGATATAGTTTCAGCAGCTTCTTGTCCAACTGCATTTAGAAAATGATCTGGCTTTCTTATATTAAGATCATTAAAAAATATTTCATTTAGTTCATAATCATAGTTTTGACCAGTATGAACTAAAACATGATCTGTAAATCTGTCTAATTCACTTATTACCCTGCTTAATTTTATTATCTCGGGCCTTGTGCCAACTATAGTCATTACTTTAGTTCTCATAATAATTAATTTTTATACAAACTTTTATATTTTTCGCAATCCTCCTTAAATTCAGATATTAAATCATCCCAATTTGGCGGATATATTCCTGTAATTTCAGTAAATTTTTCTGAAATTAAAACTTTATTAGACTTATTATTTGTGTTTTGTTTTACCTCTACATTAAGGTTAAAAGCATTTGAAAGCTTTATAAGCAAATCAAATTTAGATATTGGAGTTGAAGATATATTATAAATTCCTGATAGGTTTAGATTTTTTTTTAAGATTTGGTTGAGTATAATACCCATTCTAACTGTAGTTATACCTGAGTAAAAAGTATTACTGTAGCCTTCAATTTTTTTATTTTTATTTTTTAAAAGCCATTCGAATAACTCTGTAAAATTATATAACTCTCTCCCTATCATTGAACATCTTAGAGTAAGAGTATTTGGACTGTCAACTTCACCCAAAGCTTTTGACTTTCCGTAAATATCATCAGCATCAGCAAAGTCATTATCAAGGTAATTTCCTCTATTTCCACTAAAAACACAATCAGTGCTAAAATGAATAAGTTTTTTTGAGTTTAAATTAGCCCATGAATCAAGTTTATGTGGAAGCTCTGAATTTAGTAATCCTGTATTTACTATATTGTCTTCAACACCTCTTCTAGATGTAATTCCTGCACAATTTATAATTATATCTGGAGTAGTGTTATCTAATAATAAATCTAAACTATCAGTAATTAGATTATGTAGCACCATTTTGCCATTTATAATTCCTATTGACTTTNATGATATACTCTTTCTAGAAGCTAAGATTAATTCAAAGTCCTCTAATGATTGAGCAATCTTATGTCCAATCATTCCATCAGCACCAAGAATTAAGATTCTCATTATTTATAGCCTATTGATGCTAACAAGNTAATTANCTCTTGTTTTTCTAGTCTTACNGTNTTAAAAGAGTTAAACTCCTCTNATTTNGGTGCNTNNACTCCTTTNGAGAAATACTTATCATAGTTTAGGTCTCTNTTGTCAGCTGGAATTCGAAAGTAGTCNCCTAAGTCTTCNGAAACAANTCTTTCTTCNTGNGATAATAAAGTNTCGTGTATCTTTTCNCCATGTCTAATCCCAATATTTTTAATTTTTGTATTCGAATTATAAATAGTTTTCATCGTCTCTGCTAATTCNCCTATAGTTGTAGATGGTGCTTTTTGCACAAAAATATCTCCTGTATTTCCATTTTGAAATGCATATAGAACTAGTTCAACTGCATTGTCTAAAGACATCATAAATCTTGTCATATTTGAATCAGTAATAGTAATTGGCTTATTATCTTTTATTTGATTGTAAAAAAGTGGTATGACTGAGCCTCTTGAAGCCATTACGTTACCATACCTTGTTCCGATAATTTTAATTTTACTACTAATCCTTGACTTTGCAACAAAGACTTTTTCCATTAATGACTTGGATACACCCATTGCATTAATTGGGTATACTGCCTTGTCTGTACTTAAACATATTACTTTTTCCACATTATTATTAATTGCAGAATTAAGCATATTCTCAGTTCCAATAATGTTTGTTTTTACTGCTTCCATTGGATAAAACTCACATGATGGAACCTGTTTTAAAGCNGCTGCNTGAAAAACAAAGTCAACTCCTTTCATGGCCTGATCNATACTATTTTCATCTCTAACGTCACCAATAAAATATTTTATTTTATCATTTTGAAATTTTCTNCGCATGTCNTCCTGCTTTTTTTCATCTCTAGAAAAAATTCTTATTTCNTTNATGTTNGAGTCAANGAATTTNTTTAGTACTGCATTNCCAAATGAGCCTGTACCACCAGTAATTAATAAAGTTTTATTTTTAAACATGTTGTAATAAATATTTTACAAAAGTATCNATTTTATTTTCAATGATAAGTTCAGATTTCTTTAGACTCTTGTTTGATAGAGAATTAACTATTGCCTCAGAAATNCTGTCTGAAGAATATGGATTAAAAACAATTGATGGATTTACAACTTGATTAACATATTCTTTATCTGAAGCTATTATAAAACAGCCTCTGTTTACAGCTTCAATTAGAGGTAGACCTAGGCTCTCATTTAAAGAAGGAAATATTAGAAATTTTGATTCTAAATATAAATTAGAAAGTTTTTCCTTTCCAACAATCCCAATATTTTGAATTAATAAGTTATTGGGAATGTTAGTTCTATTATAATCAGATTTTTTAAAATCATTATCACTTAAAGTTAATTTTAAATGCAANTTACCATGAATTTTATTTGCGGCTTTAATAAATGCATCCATTAATCTTTTATGGTTTTTATGTTTGGATGAATTGCAAACATAAATAAAAGAGTTATTTGTTTTTGTACTTATANTNTTATTTGAATCAAAAATTGGGTAAATCTGTATTTTATTATTTTCAATTCCATAAAAATTATTTAGTTTCTTCTTCATTAATTCAGTTTGAACGCACCAGTAATAGCTTTTATTCATTTTGCTAATTATATATATTTTTTTAATCCAATTTTTAATTGATGTGGTAAACCCAAGATTTGATTTAAAGGGATCAAAAAAAAGATCATTATGAAAATATATGCCACATGGATTATCAATATAAATAGGTGGAGGCACATTACTTAAACAAAAATAAGACTCAAAGTTTTTGTTTTGTATATAAAAATCTTTCCTTCCTTTCTCACTAGGTGATATTTTTACAAAATCTATTTTTTTATTAGAGTGAATAGGGACATTATATCTACTATCTAAAAGAAATAAAAAAAAATTTTCAAGATTATTTTTGTAAACATAATTGATAATTAGATCTAGTATTTCTTTCCCACCGCCATTATGTATATAAATTGAATCAATAAGAATCATATTGTAATTTGAAATTTTGACTTACTTGAACAACAGGTTATTAAATTATATCCTTTGTTAATAGGCAGGTTAACACTCTGTAACTTATTATTTGGCGAAGAAAATAATAGTTTAAATATAAGTCTTATAAGTCTTACTATTATATTTGATCCCAAAACTAATTTATCTATAAAATGTTCTTTTTCAACATAGAAATTATCATATCCATAACTTTTTAGAATGTCAAATATTTCATTATTTCTTATTAAACCACTTTGAGTCGGATTACATTCAAATGAAATCACAGGCATATATTTCTTAATATTTAAACTCATGCTTTTGATTACTTCAATTTCATATCCTTCTACATCTATTTTTATATATGAAATTTCTTCATTAAAATTTTTATCATAATTAATTAAATTAATTAATTCATTGTAATAACTATTTTCTGGGAAATCATATACTAAGCTTCCCATTCCCCTTTTATTATTAGGAATCTTAATGTTTTCTTTTTTTTCAATATCAGATAAGCCTTTATTAATTATTGAAATGTTCTGTATTTTTCTTGTATTTAATTTTAAAACTTCAAAAACTTCTTTTTGAGGTTCAAATGAAGTTACTTTTTTAAAAAAATTAGAGAAAAGAATTGAATGATTACCAATATTAGCTCCAACATCTACACAATTATAATTTGAAGGTTCAAAGCTTAACTTTGAAAAAATATTATTCATTAATTTTTTTTCTGCAACCCCTTCCCACATTATATATGCACCCATTGTATCGTTAGAATAAACAAGTATTGGTAATTCATTAGATGTTGCTCTCTTTCTAATAGAATTAAGGATTTGGTTGTCAATAATTTGCTTTAAATTTCTAAACATTTTTTAAAGATTTAATTTTAAAATCATCTAACAATTTATAGTGTTTATAGAATGAATAATTCATTCCTAATTTAGGTCTATTTTCTTTAATACTTTTCTCACTT
>NYVM01000046.1 GCA_002684605.1 Candidatus Pelagibacterales bacterium
CATCTCAAATCCCTGCGTTTTTAAAGGACAAGAGACTGTTTTGGATTGATGACGATAAAAAGTTCATGAGACAGGATGATTGGTCAAGACCTATTAATGGTTCTGGTTTTTTCTTAAAAGAAAAAATTGAATGGATGAAGCTGAACAGTATTGACCACGCTGTAATGTTATGCCTTTCTCAAATGTACTGTAACGGTTGGAGGAAACAAGATTGTGCTGATGCAATTCGCTTTCAAAATGATTTTAATGCGTCTATTCAAAGTAATTATCCACAAAAGTTTACATGCGGTTTTGTTGTTCAGCCTTTATATATGGATAATGCTTTAAAGGAAATTGATAGATGTGTTAATGAGCTTGGATTGAAATTACTTTGTTTACCAACTCATTTTTTAAACTCAAAAGGAGAGTGGTTATCAGTTGCTGAATCTGATGTTGATCCAATTTTTGAATTAGCAAATAAATATAAATTAGCAATTCAAATTCACCCATATGATGGTGAGAAAATGATTGCTTTGAAAAATGCATACTGGAGATTTCATTTGATTTGGATGATGGCTCAATGTGCTGATACTCTTCATCTTTTTACTCTTAGAGATTTACCAAATAAATATTCAGGTTTAAGAACATGTTTTGCGCATGGAGGAATGTTAGGTATGGCTAATTATGGAAGAAGAATTCAGGGATTTGATGGACGCCCTGATATCTTTGAAGAATTGCAAGATCCTAGAAAAACATTGGGGCATAAGAACTTGTATTTTGATACTTTAGTACACGATTCCCATACCTTAGATCTACTACAAAAACGCGTTGGATCTAGTCAGATTATAATGGGATTAGATGATCCCTTTCCTTTAGGTGAGATGGAAGGTGTTGGGACTTCTTACCCCGGAAGAGTTTTGGATTATGCTGTGGAAATTGGTGTTTTATCAGAGCAGCAAGGTAAAGATATATGGCATAAAAATGTATTAGATTGGCTGAATATAAAGCAAGAGGATTTAAAATAATGGATGCAAAATTTTTAATTGACAACACAAGCTATTCAGTTGATTTTTCAAACTTTAATGATTTATCTATTCCAATAAACTTTAATGGTAAACAGCCTAACACTTATGGCGTAGATAAAGCGATATCATCTGCTTATGAAGATGGTAAATTTATTGGCGATACTAGAAAAGGAGGTCCATGTAATTTTGAAACATATTCTATCACTCCTCACTGTAATGGCACACATACAGAATGTATTGGACATATTACTGACGAAAGAATTTCTATTTTATCTTCCTTAAATTCCGTTTTATTTCCAAGCACTCTAATTAGTGTTACTCCTAAATCAAATCAAGAATCATATGTTCCTAAAATTGAAGCTAATGATTTTTTAATCACAAAGGAAAGTTTAGAAAAAAAATTAAACGACGTATCAGATTCTTTTTTAGAAGGTTTAATTATCAGAACTTTACCAAATCTTGAGTCAAAGAAATCTATTGATTATATGAAAAATTCACCTTCATTTTTTACTTTAGAAGCTATGAAATATATAAGAAGTAGGGGCGTTAAGCATTTAATGGTAGNCACTCCATCAGTAGATAGATTGTTTGATGACGGACACCTTAGTTGTCATAATATTTTTTGGGATACAACATCTAAAAAATTAAATACAGCTACAATTCATTTTACAATTACAGAAATGATTTATGTAAATAACAATATTTGCGACGGCTCTTACTTTACAAACTTACAAATCCCGGCTTTTANTTCCGATGCCGCCCCAAGTCGTCCAATAATTTTCAGTATAAATGAATTATAAAAAAACTAAAGAATTTGCAGAAATACTTGATAAGGAAGACCCATTAGCATTTTATCAAGGTCAATTTCATTTTCCATATCAAAGTAATGGAAAAAAACATATTTATCTATGCGGAAATTCTCTTGGACTACAAAGTAAAAAAACTTCTGATTATGTTAATCAAGAATTAGAAGATTGGAAGACCTTAGGAGTTGAGGGGCATTTTCACGCTAGAAATCCATGGCTTCCCTATCATGAATTTTTATCNGAAAGTTATTCTAAAATTATAGGAGCAAAAACTTCCGAAGTTGTTGCAATGAATACATTATCTGTNAATTTACACNTAATGCTTGTTTCTTTTTATCGACCAAGTGAAAAACGCTCAAAAATTATAATTGAAGACGATGCATTTCCCTCAGATATTTATGCTGTTGAATCTCATATTAGNCATCATGGTTTAGATCCAGATAAGGTTCTTATAAAATTAAAACCTCGNAATGGAGAGGCTGNNCTTAGAACTGATGATATTCTTGATTATTTAAGAAATAATTCNGAAGATATTGCATTAATAATGTTAGGGGGTGTAAATTATTATACTGGACAGGTTTTTGATATGCAAAAAATTACAAGCGTAGCAAAAGNAAATGGAGTTGTAGTTGGTTTTGATTTAGCTCATGCAATAGGTAATGTTGAGTTGTTATTACATGAATGGGGTGTTGATTTCGCTGTGTGGTGTTCTTACAAATATTTAAATTCTGGCCCTGGCTCTGTGGGTGGGGTATTTATNCATGAGAGCCATCATGANAAAGAGATNCCTAGATTTGCTGGNTGGTGGGGTCATGAAAAAGATAGTAGGTTNAAAATGCCAGATAAATTTATTCCAATTAANACCGCNGAGGGTTGGCAATTAAGTAATCCACCAATTTTATCACTTGCGGCTGTTCGTGCCTCATTGTCATTATTTGATGAAGTTGGAATGGAGAATTTAATATNGAAATCAAAAAAATTAACATCATATTTAGTCTTTTTATTGGACAACTTATCCTCAAATCGAATTAGTATTATTACTCCCAAAGAGCGTGGTTGTCAAATATCAATTAGAGTTTTAAATGGTAATAAAGAATTGTTTGATGAAATCACTAACAGAGGTGTCATTGCTGATTGGAGAGAGCCTGATGTTATTAGAGTTGCTCCTGTACCTTTATATAATAGTTACATGGATGTGTTTGAGTTTTATAAAATTTTAGAAGATATATTGTAAAATGGAAAAAAAAATTATCATAGTTGGGGCAGGTCTTGCGGGTTCTTTATGTGCTTTNTATATGTTACAGCGTGGCTATAATGTAACTGTTTATGAGAGGAGATCAGATATGCGTAAGTCTGTTATGACTGCTGGTCGCTCAATTAATCTCGCTTTGTCAAAAAGAGGGTGGACGGCTTTAAAAAAAGTAGGTATTGAAGACAGAGTAATGGAGATTTCTATTCCAATGCCAAAAAGAATAATGCACGATTTAGAGGGGGAGCTTACAGATCAGTATTATGGTAATGAAGANCAAGCCATTTATTCTGTTCCAAGGGGTGAGCTTAATGTTTTATTAATGAATTTGGCTGAAAAAAATGGTGCTCAAATATTTTTTAATCATAAGTGTGTTGATGTTANTATGGAACGTGCTGAGTTAACACTAGCTAATACCTTGGAAGATTCTAATATAAATATTAAGTGTGATTTAATTGTTGGTGCTGATGGGGCATTTTCTGCTGTAAGGGATAAAATGACCCGTCAAGATCGGTTTCAGTTTTCACAATATTATATTGATCACGGTTATAAAGAGTTGTTGATTCCTGCTAATGATGATGGATCTCATAAAATTGAAAAGCATGCATTACATATTTGGCCTAGAGGTAATTTTATGCTAATTGCATTACCAAATTTAGATGGTAGTTATACATGTACACTTTTTTCTCCATTTGAGGGGGAAGATTCATTTAAAGAACTTAATACACCAAAAAAAGTAACCACTTTTTTTAATAAAGTATTTAAAGACTTTGCACCACTAATTCCTGATCTAGTTGATCAGTTTTTTAATAATCCAACTGCATCACTTGGTATTTTTAAATGTTACCCATGGCATATTAAAGGGCATTGTGTATTAATTGGAGATTCAGCTCACGCAACTGTTCCTTTTTACGGGCAAGGAATGAACGCTAGTTTTGAAGATTGTAGGGTGCTTGATGAATTAATTGAAAATTATAGCGAAGATTTTTCATTAGTATTAAGAGAGTTTTCTAAATCAAGAAAGCCAAATGGAGATGGTTTGCAGGATCTTTCCTTGCATAATTTTATAGTCATGAGAGATAAAACAGCAGATCCTAAATTTTTACTACAAAAGAAAATAGAACAAAAATTTTCTCAACTATATCCGGATAAATGGGTTCCATTATACACTATGGTGTCTTTTACTAATATTTCATATTCCGATGCATGGAAAATTGGAATGAGCCAAGAAAAGCTTATGGCAGATATTATGTCCATTGAAAACATCGATGAACTTTGGGATTCTGATGCGGTAATGCAAAAAATGCTAGATCTTTCCATATAATTATACCCTTTATTAGATTTTACTATTTATTTAATAAATACTGCTTGTTTCAAACGGTCAACTAAATTTTTATATCAAAATATTTAAAAAAATCACAAAATCGCATAAAATCGCATAAAATCGCATAAAAACGTACAAAACCGCATAAAACCGCATAAAACTGCACAAAACTTAAAAAAAATGCATAAAAAANANTCTTTTAAAAAATTAATATATTAAAATATAGTTTGTTTAATTATATTTAGATTTGAAAATNTGAAATTTGGATATGCGTAAATATTTANTNGTCTTTTTTTTGATTCCTTTTTATAGCTATTCTGGTTGTGAGGATGGTGATTGTAATAATGGCTATGGCACCTATATNTGGTTTAATGGAGANACNGATACNCGCGGTTGGGTTNNAGGTGATAAATATGTAGGTATGTTTTTGGATGGAAAGATGCATGGGCAAGGAATTCTTTATTTTAAGAATGGGAATATTTATAACGGATCCTTTGTTAATGGAATTAAGTCAGGCTANGGAAGTTTAATTTATAAAAATGGAGAAAAGTATTTNGGTAACTTTTTAAATGATAAGATGCATGGCGNTGGAATTTTAATTACTAAGAATGGAAAAGAGAATCATNTTCGTTATAAATTTGGTAAGAAATTGAATGACAATGAATAATTTTAAATTAAGTGTATTATTTTTTTTATTACTTTTTTTTAATAGTAATAATTCTTATGCACAACTTGATCTTTTAAAGAATTTTTCAAAAAATACTGACANTATTTTTAGTAAAAAAAACATTTCAAATAATGATATTATTTCTGGCTTAAATGAGGCATTAGTANTATCCGTTAAAAATTCTTGNAATAAAGCCTCAAAGGCTGGTGGCTTTNTAGATAATAATAAAATTAGAATAGACTTTCCTAAAGAAATTATNAGAGTAAAAANNTCATGTAATAAGATAGGTTTATCTCATTTGATTGTTAAATTTGAAGGTAAATTAAATAAAACTGCTGAACAAATTTCTTTGTATTCTAGTGAAATAATTTTAGAATCTGTTTATAATTTAAAATTTACTGACGCTATTACTATTTTAAATGGTCCAGAAAATGCATTAACTAAATATTTGAGACATGATTCATATAATAATTTATATAATGCTTTTTACCCTCAAACACTTAGAGCCATTTCTAATACTGGAATTGATAAGCTGTTTAATAATCTTATAAAAAAATATAATAAAATTCCTCTAGTTAAAAAAGTAGATTTTGATTTGTCAGATTATATAACAGTTAAAACAATTGACGGAATTTTTTTTCTAATTAGCGAGGAAGAAAAAAAGATTAGAAATAATCCAAAAGCTAGAACTACTGAACTTTTACAGAAAATTTTTAAATAATATGAAAAAATTTACCTGTTTATTAATATCCTTTTTATTAGTATCATGCTCATCCAATGAATTAAAGAAAACTATCATACTTTCTAAAGCCTCTACTAATTATGTTAATTGGCTGATGGATTCAAACTTTAACATTGTTAATGCATATGATTGCAATAATTTAGATAGTCTTCTACTACTTGCAGANGGAATTGTNTTAACAGGAGGCGAGGATATAAATCCTTTAATGTATGGTGATAGTTCAAACTTATTACTTTGTGAAGCAATGGATTTTCGTAGAGATACTATTGAAAAAAAANTATTTGATTTTGCATTATCTGAACATATTCCGTTTGTNGGGATTTGTCGAGGTATGCAAATGATGAATGTTGCAAATGGAGGAACTCTCTATGGTGATATTCCAACNGAGTTAGGAGANAGNGTNGTACATAGAAATAAAGGAGAGGTTATGCATGATATACTAGTTACATGTAAGAATTATGATTATGTAAATATGATTTTNCCTAAAGATATNGACATATCAAATAGAGAAAATATATATAATGTAAATTCTTGGCATCATCAAGGACTAAAAGATATTGCTGAGGGAATTAATGTTATAGCTGAATCTTATGATGGNTTGCCAGAAGCTGTTATAATGGATAAGAAGATACANCCTTTTATGATAGCAGTACAANTTCATCCTGAAAGATTAGGCTCGGAAAACGAGATTCATAAAAANATGCGTCGTAATTTTTTCGATGCAATTCTTGAATAGCATCGCGNGAGTTTTTCTATTTTTGTATTAGATGCAAACAAGCAAAACCATACTAATTATTTTAGATGGATGGGGACATGGTGATAAATCAAAATCTGATGTTATTCATAACGCTAATACTCCTTTTATAGATTCATTATATCCTCGCTTTCCTAACTCTGAATTATTAACCGANGGTGAAAAAGTTGGACTTCCAAATGGACAGATGGGTAATTCCGAAGTAGGTCATTTAAACATTGGTGCAGGAAGAATTGTTAATCAAGATTTGGTGAAAATCAATAATGCATGTGAAACGAATTCAATAGCAGAAAATAAAAATTTATTAGCATCATTTGAATATGTTAAGAAAAATAATTCCTCTTTACATTTAATTGGCCTTGTCTCAAATGGGGGTATACATTCTCATCAAAAACACCTATANTCCTTATGTAAATTAGCAAATGAAAATAAGATTTCCAAGGTTTATATACACGCATTNACTGACGGTAGAGATTGTGATCCTAAATCAGCGAAAAACTTTATTAAGGAATTAGAAAANAANTTNTTTGGAGCAAAGATTGCTTCAATTTCTGGTAGATTTTATGCAATGGATCGCGACAAAAGATGGGAGAGGATTAGGAAATCTTATGATGCTATGGTAAACGGTATTGGATTAAAAACTTCTAATGTTCAAGAAAAAATACAGCAGTATTATAATGAAAATATTACTGATGAATTTATTCCCCCCACAGTTTGTGTTGATTCAAAAGGATCAGCAATTTCACTAGTTCAAGATGGTGATGCTGTTATATGTTTCAATTTCCGAACCGATAGATGTAGAGAAATTACAACTGTTCTTACTCAAAAGAATATGCCTGAATTTCAAATGAATAAATTAAATATTCATTATACCACGATGACAAGGTATGATCAAGAATACATAAACGTAAACGTTCTTTTTGATAAAAAAAATATAGAAAATACTCTTGGTGAGGTTTTAGCCAGAAACAAATTGTCTCAAACTAGAATTGCTGAAACTGAGAAATATCCTCATGTCACATATTTTTTTTCAGGTGGTAGAGAGGAAAAATTTATAGAAGAAAAAAGATTAATGGTTGATTCTCCAAAAGTTTTGACATATGATCTTCAGCCTGAGATGAGTGCTTATGATTTAACCAATATAACCATTGAAGAGATTAATAAACAGCCTGATTTTATCTGTATAAATTTTGCTAATCCTGATATGGTTGGTCACACTGGAAATTACAATGCAATTTTAAAGGCATTAGAAGTTGTAGATGAATGCACAAAAAAAGTTGTCATAGCAGCTACAGAAAAAAAATATAAAATAATGATTATTGCAGACCATGGAAATGCAGATTTTGCTACCAATTCAGACGGGACTCCAAATACAGCACATAGCTTAAATCCTGTTCCATGTTTTATAATAAACACAACACATAAAAATATAAGTAATGGTATCCTTGCGGATGTTGCCCCAACTATTTTAGAATTAATAGGAGTAAAAAAGCCCAAGGAAATGACCGGTAACAGTTTAATATAAATAATATGAAATACATTAATAAATATATAGAAGAAAATAAAGATAGATTCCTTGATGAACTAATAGAACTATTGAAGATCCCATCAATAAGTGCAGATCCTCATTATAAAAATGCGGTCTTAAGTTGTTCTGAAGCAGTTGCTGATTCATTAAAAATTGCTGGCGCAGATAATGTTAAGATTTGTCCAACAGCAGGATATCCAATTGTTTATGCTGATATGATTATTGATAAAAATTTACCTACTGTTTTAGTTTATGGTCATTATGATGTTCAGCCAGCTGATCCACTAGAATTGTGGGAGAGTGGTCCTTTTGAGCCCATTATTAAAAAAACAGAAGTTCATCCAGAAGGTGCAATTTTTGCTAGAGGTGCTTGTGATGATAAAGGACAATTCTATATGCATGTGAAGGCATTTGAATTAATGATGAATACTAATACTCTCCCATGTAATATTAAATTTATGATTGAAGGAGAAGAGGAGGTTGGTTCGGAAAATTTATCTGATTTTGTTATCTCTAATAAAGACAAATTATCATGTGATGCTATTTTGATCTCAGATACTGGTATCATTTCAAATACTACACCTTCAATTACTACAGGCTTAAAAGGATTAAGTTATTTAGAGGTTGAGGTAACAGGACCAAACAGAGATTTACATTCGGGCCTTTATGGAGGTGCAGTTGCAAATCCTATTAATATCTTGTGTGAAATGATTGCTTCAATGAAGGATGACAAAAACCATATAACCATACCCGGTTTTTATGACAAAGTTTTAGAACTATCTAATGAGGAAAGAAAAAAAATGGCGCTTGCACCTTTTTCTTTAGAAGAATATAAAAAGGCACTAGATTTATCCGATGTTCATGGTGAGGATGGTTACACTACAATGGAAAGAGTTGGGATAAGACCAACATTAGATGTTAATGGTATTTGGGGTGGGTATATTGGAGAGGGCGCTAAAACAGTGATTCCGTCTAAGGCATATGCAAAAATATCTATGCGATTAGTTCCAAACCAATCAGATGAGGAGATAACCAAATTATTTACTCAGTACTTCAAAGAAATTGCCCCTAAAAGTGTAAGTGTTAGTGTGAATCCTCATCATGGAGGAGAACCCTATGTTGCCCCAATAGATATTCTAGCATATAGAGCTGCCAGTGAAGCAATGCAACAAACCTTTGGAAAAGAACCTGTTCCAGTAAGATCGGGTGGAAGCATTCCAATTGTTGCTCTTTTTGAAAAGGAGTTAAATGTAAAATCTATTTTATTGGGATTTGGATTAGATAGTGATGCAATACATTCGCCAAATGAACATTATGGAATTTTTAATTATTTGAAAGGAATTGAAACGATACCCTATTTTTTTAAAAATTTTGCAAGTATGTTTAAAGGGGAATAAAAATATAATTTGAGATGATTGTAAGTAATTATTATTTTGGTACCTACGACAATTTGTAATTCTCAAAATAATAAAATGCCAAAATCAAAAGAAAATCGATATAAAAATTCTTTAATAAAAGAATCCAGCCCCTATTTACTCCAACATGCACATAACCCTGTTGACTGGTGTCCTTGGAATGAAGAAGCTTTAGATAAAGCAAAGCAAGAGGATAAATTACTTCTAATTAGTATTGGTTATTCTGCATGCCACTGGTGTCATGTGAT
>NYVM01000047.1 GCA_002684605.1 Candidatus Pelagibacterales bacterium
CATATCCTCTTCATTAAGTTAAGGAAGAAAAACACGGAGTAGAGATATTGTAGAGTTTTCTATATTAGTAGCTTATTAATCATAAATCAATTAAAATGAAAAAAATATTATTATTTGCTTTTCTAATATCATTAACTATAAATGCACAAGAAAAAAAGGACTATTTTATTCATTTAACATCAGACCCAATGAAAAATCCCTCAGCTGCTATGATGTCTATAGCTGCCGCAAGTGAAGCTTTAAAACAGAAGCATTCAGTGGTATTTTTTGCAGCTGGTGATGGGACTAAAATACTAATCAAAGATGTGATTAATAATCTTCATACTGTTACCTCTCTTGGCAGAGGAGTTTCAGGTGATTCAAATAAAATTAGTCAAATGCTAAAAAAGGCAATAATTGAATTTTCAAATAATGGAGGTATTATTCATATTTCTGAAGGTTCAATTTTAACTTACGGAGTGACTCAAAAAAATTATAAAGAACATTTAATTGATGTAAAAAAAATCAATTGGAGCTATCCTAAGGAATTAATAGAAGAAAGTTCAAAAGCTGACATTGTTTTTTCTTACTAAGTAATTGATTGTTTCCGAAATTAAATAAAAATTTAAGCCCCTCCCAAGCGGAGGGTTTTTCTTTTACACCAACGGATACAATCCAAATCCCTTCTAATCCATTGATATCATTGACTTAATCTAATATTTATAAAAGGCATTTTAAGGGGTATTTGTTAGGGGTTTGTGTGGATACGTGTTTTGAAATTAATCCTATTCCTTTTAACTTGCAATCATGAAAAAATTACTCTATCCATTATCACTAGTCTTAACAGTATTTATAATCACTTACAGTTGTTCAGCAGAAGAGGACAATACACCTCCTCCAAGTATTATTCAAACTCCAGAACCTGAAACCCCAGCCCCAACACAATATACTCTTACGGTTTCAGCTGGTGAAGGTGGAGGTGTAACAGATGGAGGGACTTATGATGAGGGGACGGAAGTGACCATTACAGCTACTCCAAATGATGGGTATGAATTTGTTGGATGGGAAGGGAGTGATAGTGATTCCAATAGTTTGACTGTGACATTAAATGGGAACACTAACGTTCAGGCAATTTTTCAAAGACTTCCGTTTGTTTCAAGATCAGAAAGATATTCCTCAATAAATGAAACCACAGGATATTTCAATAAACAAAATAATTTTTTGCGATACATAACTGATGCTGAAGAAATAGATTTGAGGCAATCTAGTTCGGATGGATGTATTAGACATTGGTTTAGTGGTACAGACGCTGTTAGCTACGATTTTAATAATGACGGCTATCTTGATGTATTTGCTTTTTTATACAAATGGGAATGTAATCTTCCATACACAGGTCTTACAAGTGGTAAGTTCGTGATTTATGAAAATTATTTCATTGGTGGGGATGTTGTTCATGAATTTGACACAAACTTTTTATCAGGAGGAGGTAATGTATTATTAAGCGACATGAATAATGATGGACGTATGGAAGTTGTTTTTTATAGCAATAATAGACATGAATATAATTATGATTCTTCTCTAGAAGCGAGAGATATTTCAATTTTTGAAGTTTCCAATGAATTTGAAGTCACTCAAATTGATCTACCTACCACACCCTACGACTTCCATAGTGGTGCTACTGGTGACATTGATGGCGATGGTGATATAGATATGATTAAATTTAAAGTTGGTATGCCTGGTCAAGATTCAAATCAATTGTTTCCAAAAGTCTTAATTAATAATGGGGGCTATATCTTCGAGGAAAGAGAACTTCTAACAAATAAGTCAGAAATTGANGNTCTTTATCCTGGTGGATGGAACTCTACTTCATATCACTTATTTGACTTAAACGGTGATAACTACCTTGACATTATAACGGGTCAAGATTTTGGAAGCTTCATTCCGGAAATAAATGCTAACAATTTTAGTTTCGAACAAGAATATACACAAATAGTAGTTTTATGGGGGAATTCTGAAGGAAATTACTCTACTGAAAACATGACTGTAATTGAAGATTCCAATTATTTAGATGACATCCAAATTCTACTTGGTCAAACATTTACAGATTTTGATCAAGACGGGGACATTGATATCATAGCTATATCCACCCAAGAATACTCAGGATTTGCTTTGAATTTATTTAAGAACAATGGTGATAAGACTTTTACAGATGTTACAGAGGAAGTTTTTGATATAAGTCATGACTATCATACTTTCTTTCTGGAAGTATATGACATTCACACCGTGGATAAAGATGGTGATGGCGATTATGATTTAGTTCCAGGGAATACTGGTTCTTGGGGTGGGCAAATTGACACAATTGACAATTTATGGTGGGAGAATACAGGCGGTAATTATTCCATTAGAAAAGAAGACTAACTTTCAAGATACAATAACCTCCCAAGCGGAGGGTTTTTCTTTTACACCAACGGATACAATCCAAATCCCTTCTAATCCATTGATATCATTGACTTAATCTAAGATTTATAAAAGGCATTTTAGGGGGGAGTTGTTTGGGTAAAGTGTGGATACGTGATTGGTGAAAATCTAAAACTTCTAAGGCATCCCTAACCCAGGCACAGGGGCATGGGTTTTAGAAATCAGTTTTTCTATTGAAACAAGGGGATGGGATTTTATATGTAATCCATACAGTGTATCTAATTGACTTTATAACACAGTAATTATAGAATCATATCTTTTAGGAGTCTTGACATAATTTTGACCACTTTTTAACCATGTTTTGTTTCCTTGTCCATGATTAGCAAATGAATAAGCGTCATCATGATAATAAATTTTACATTTATCGTCCTCTATGTAAGCTATATATATATTTTTATCTCTATAATTATGATCAATTGTAAATCGCCCTTTTTGCTGAATCCTCAACATTGTTTTTCCATCAATATGAACAGCAATAAAATTAGCATTCATCCAATCATAATTTAATTTAAAACATTCAAAACCATAGTCCACAAGAGCTGCGGAAATTTTATAGAAGGTATATTTCACTTTTTGATTTCGATTTAGTCTTTTGTAGGGAATTTTAGTATTCCAATAATCACTTGAACTTGTTCCACCAGTTATCGGATTATGAGTTGTTCGAATTAGTTTTTTAACTGCTTCAACTGCAAAATGCAAAGCTTGCCAATCAATATTTTTCATGTGCTCTAATAATTCCTCTTGACTCTTATCATTATAGTCTTCTGGCAAAAGATTATTTTGTCTTAACATACTTATAATTCGTCTTTTTGTCAACATAAATAATTTAAATTAATCATTAAAATAGGCTTTATAAATATAAATAAATTATTTTATAATATTATAATATACTGTATATGAATACTATATGAAAAATATAAAAGTAATATTAGGCACCCTTTAATTAAAATCGATAATAATAGTATTAATCTAAAAACTAAAAAAATGAAAAAAATAATTCTATTACTTATCCTTCCCTTAATTAGTTACTCACAAGACTTAAACTCTGCTTTAAACCTTCATAATACTCTCAGAGGATATTATGATTTGAAGCCGTTAGCCATAAATGAAGAACTAAATATAATAGCAGAAGAAAGAGCCGATGTAATCGCAGAAGAAGATAAAATCATACACTCTGAAAATGATTATGGAGAAAGTATATTTTATACTACTGAAATAAAACTTTCAAGAGATTATTTCCTTGAAGCAACAATAAGCTGGATAGTTGAGGTTGATAATAAGCTATCAATGAGACAAATGCTCTGTTCAGAGTGCAAAGAAATTGGATTTGGTGTCTCTATGAGCAATGATAAAGTGTTTGTGGTAGCACTTTATGATGAAATGTATGATGATGAAAATATAATTCGGAGTAGGACAGAAAATAACAAAAAGTAGATATTAAACTATTAAAATCAAAAGATGAGTCTACCACCTATATGTAATATTTGTAAAAAAGAAGAAGACTTTTGGGTTAATATAACAGACCGAAAAAAATTCTTTGAGTATTTTGAAAACTATATCTGTAGTAAATGTTCCAATAAAAGAAGCAATTAATATATCAAATCAAAGGAACGAGAATAATTACATTTGTTTAAAATGTATAGTTGGGTGAAGTTTAAATTGATTCAAAAATGAATGGGATAATTCAATTTTTTACTGATAATTATATTTTAATAATTAGCATCCCTATATTAATAATTGTAATTAACTTCATTGATATTGATATAAAGATTGGAAAATTGAGCTATTCCTTGATGGAATGGTTTTTTGGAATAACAATTATATGTGGAGTATTTTGGATTCTATATTATAATTTTAAATAAACAAAAACAATGAAAAATACTTTATTAAATGAGTGATTTAATAAGAAAATATTTAACTATTGACCAAAAATTTTTTAAGAGTTCATCCATTAGCAGAACAATGGAAAGTAAAGATGAATTATATAAAGTACTAAAGTGGTGGAAAACTCTATCAGATTCGAAAACAATTGGTGACTTAAATAAAATTAATGGTAATACACCTCTAATTAAAATTAAATTAGGAAGCAACATCTATGTAATTAATGCTGACACAACGCAAGAGGGAACTCAAATCTTTTTGGACAATATAAATAACCCATGGAGATTAATAAAAAATGAAAATGGTATTAAAAATAAAGTAACGAATGATTCAGATAAAGATCCAATAAAGGGATTTTACATGTATAAAATTGTCTAATTTTTTATCCGAAAAACAATTCTTACTAATGGACACAATCCAAACCCCATCTAACCCATTGATATCATTGCTTTAACCTAGGATCTATAAAAGGTATTTTAGGGTGGAGTTGTTTGGGGAAAGTGTGGATACGTGATTGGTGAAAATCTAAAACTTCTCAAGTACTATTATTCAAAACACAGGGGCATGGGTTTTATAAAACGGTTTTTCTATTGAATAAGGGATGAGAGATTTGATATGTAACCTATTCTTTCTATCTTAAGTTTAATTTTTAGTTTAAAATTCATCATGGGAATATTTGATTTTTTTAATAAAAAACCTTCAGCTGAAGATTATTTTCAAAAGTCTGGTATAAATTTTCAAAACGATCAAATTCAGCTTGGTATTGAAAATCTTACTAAGGCAATAGAACTTGACCCTAAAAATGGGATATATTTTTATAATCGTGGAACTGCTAAAAAAACGATTTTAAAATATAAAGATGCTATTCCAGACCTAACAAAATCAATAGATCTTAAAATTGACAATTTAAAAGACGCTTATTTCAATAGAGCAATGTCAAAGCTTCATACTCAAGATATTGAGGGGGCATACAAGGATAATGAAAAAGCAAAAGAACTAGGCTATGACTTAAATCAAATTGCACTTCTTAAATCTTGGCTTGATAAAGTTAAGGTTATTGGCTATGAAACATTTAGTAAACAAATGGAAGATGGCACATATAATCTACCCCCTGTTTTAGAGTCAGAAGTAGATGATCCTCATCTTTTCAAAAGGGATCTTTCTGGTCTACAAGCATATTTCAAGGAATTTCAAAATATGGAAAGAATATTTAATGAATTAACTTCTGGAATTAGAAATGGAATTTCTGTAAGAGAATATTTAGCCGAAGCTAATCTTTTAGGAGACAATGAATTAAAAATTGCTGCAGCGAAAGGATTTAATGATGTTTCTTCATTTTTAATTGATATGCTTGATTCAAACGAAAATTCTGAATTAAGAACTGATTATAATGCTTGTATAGAAGCAGTTAGGATACTTGATCCAGATATTGCAGATTCAGACGAAGTTTATAAAGATTTTTATGAAAACGGAAAAGTAAAGTCCACAGGATACACAAAGAATGAGCAAAAACATGGATTATGGAAGTACTATTATGAAAATGGAGAATTAGAAGAAGAAGGGAGATACAAAAATGGTATGCGAAGTGGAACCAGAAAATCTTTTTACGAAAATGGAAATCCGAAAACTGAAGGTGATTTTGAAAATGATATGCAAGTAGGTTTTTGGAAAGGCTACAATTTAGTGGGTCTAGTAGAATCAGAAGGTAATTACAAAAATTCAAAAAAAGAGGGTTTATGGAAAAGCTATCTAAATGGAAAGATTGAGTCTGAGGCAAATTATAAAAATGATAAAAGAGATGGTATTTACAAGGTTTACGATAAGAAAGGAGATTTAAAAGCTGAAGCAGAATTTATCGATGATAAAAGGGAGGGATTAACAAAATCATACCAAAATGGAATAATAGTATCAGAAGAAACATTCAAAAATGATGAAAGGAATGGTTTGACAAGAACATTTGTTAGTGGAATTATTAAAGAAGAGGTAAATTATAAAGATGGTAAACTTAATGGAGCTTTTAAAACCTATCATAAAAATGGAAAACTAAAGCTTGAACAAAATTATGTTGATGATGAGCCAGATGAATTAGTGAAATTATATGATGAAAAAGGTCAATTAATTAATGATATTGAAGATATAAATCTTGTCGACAAAGATGCTCCAATTAAGACGTTTCATAAAAATGGAAAAATAAAAAGTGAATCTTATCATTCAGATGGTGTTCTTAATGGAGTTACAAAATCATATTATGAAAATGGGGAATTAAAATTTGAAGGAAATTTTAAAAATGATAAACTTGAAGGTGTTTATAAAGGATATTATGAAAGTGGAAAAATTAAATCATTTGGTAATTTTAAAGAGGGTAAAGAAGATGGTGATTTCAAAGAATTTTATGAAAATAGTTTTCCTGCAACAATATCAGAAAAGAAATACAAAAACGGTAACCTTGACGGGTGGTCTATGTATAAAAATGAAAAAAATGGCATTACAAAAAGGGAAAATTGGAAAGATGGGATCTTAATAGAGTCAATGATAAATACTTTTTACGATAAAGGAGAGCTTGAAAAACAAGAACGTTTTTATTATAAAAATGAAGAAGTTGAAAAAATTAACATAAGAACGTTTCATAAAAATGGAAATTTAGAGTCTCAATTTGATGTAGTTAATGGTAAAATAAATGGCATCTTAAAAGCTTATCATCAAAATGGAAAATTAGAGAGAGAATCTAATATGAAAGATGGGATTCAGGATGGATTAACAAAAGTTTTTGATTCCAATGGAAATTTAGTAGCTGAAGGCATATATAAAGATGGAGAAATTTTAAAATAAAATATTATGAATGATACAAGTAAAATACTTTTAATGATTTTTTTATTGTTTTTTCAAACAACAATTACTCATGGATACATAATTGATAAACCAAATCAGACTGATTACAATGAAGGATGGGAAGATGGATTCTGTGAAGGATGGAAGGATGAAAAAGGGCAATTTGCAATATGTCCAATAACACCAATAGCTCCGATTCCCAAATTAAACTGCATGGAAGGTTACAAATGTGGATATAACAGAGGATTTAAGTATGGGCTTTGCAAGGCAATGGGGAGAAGCAATTGTAAAAAATAAAAGATTTATTTGAAAATAATTTATAAATTTAAGTAGTAGGCAAATATCAAAATTGATTATGGGATTGTTTGGTAATATAAGTGAGCAAAAAAAAGAGAGAAAGGAAACTATTAAAATATTCACTGAAATTGTAAAAAATAAAGAAGAGATTATTAAATCGTTAAAAAAAGTAAGTGAAATTAGTTTCAAAAAACCCAAAGGTGGAAAAAGAATACCTAGTTCTGCAATAAGAGGAACTAAAAATTGGGAGATCATGAGTAACCATTATCGAAATTGTAGAAATAAGGAAATAGAGGGTTACATTAATAAATTATATGATGATTTTAATATCAGAATTGATGAAAAATACGTAGATAAGATTATTAGATATGTAAAAAGAAAAGAAGATTTTTATGATTTAGAGGACACTGGGTTAATTTTTGGGAAAGAAAAATATTTAAAAACATTAAGGAACTTGTTAGATGACTAATCTAATAAATATTAGGTTTGATGAAAAAAGAATTTAAATATAAGGTTGAAATTGAAGAATATTCGAGGGATGGTTTATCAGAAATTGTACATAATATAGTTATGTGGAATGGAGAATTTGAAGTCTTTTACCTTGATGATGGTGAAATTGATTATGAAAACGATGAAAGGGACTCTGATATAGAAAATATATCTTTTATAGGAGATGGAAAACCTTTTGATTATTTATTTTATGACGAAGATGACAATGAGTATGATCCATACCTTCGTTCCACTTATGGCGAAAAATATTTTGAAGATGAAGAATCTGCAAAAACATATTATAATTCATTAGTTAAAAAATACATAAAAGACTAGTACAATTAAATCCTATTTTTTTATATACCCTATTTCTAAATTTTCTTCATCAAACATATCGTAAGAAAACCAATCAATAAAGTTTTCCTCCTCATCAATTTCTATTTCATCATAGATTAAATTAAAATCTTCCTTATCCCCATTTAACTTTTCAATAAAATCATTAAAACGTTCATCCAACTCCATTCGAATATAATCATCCTCATCTAGTTCAATCCAATTGTAGAATTCTGTGAAAGAAATATTTTCACCAAGTTCACTTTGACATTCTTTTATTTTATTGAACATCCTTTTTATAAAATCTATTGAATTAATTTGTGTTAAAGAGATTACGTTCACTCTTCCATCGTGAACTTCATTTGTTTCATCAAAATCATCTCGATAAAATCCACCACCTTCAATATCAAGGTCACCCATTCTAACGTGTTCATCCTCATTGAACTCTGATATTTTTTCAGTCGTCTTGTTATCCTCTGATTTCACACATTGATAACTACATCCCCTATATTCAGTCTTAAAATGTAAATAGAACTGATATTTTTCGGTATCCAAATCTAAAATTGGAGATAATTCATCATGAGGATTAATAAATGTCATCCCTTTGTAATCAAAAGAATCATTGATGTTTTTATACTTGTTCATATTATTTTTAATTTATCACTAATTTATTTTACAAAATACTCTGTAATACAACTTACAAAAAAATCAACTTCTAATTGCTTTTGAATAATTTTCTTTTACACCAATGGACACAATTAAAAATCACTTTTATTCACTGTAAATCAATGCTTTAATAAATATTTCTCAATGCTGTTTTAGGGGGTGTTTGTTTGGGGTTTGTGTGGATACGTGATGGATGATTATCTTTTATTGCCCATAGGTGTATAAATTATAGAAGCCTTCTTTTTTTTATTAGTTGTATTTTTTTCTTGTTTTTTGTATTCATTTTTTTGCTGATCCCTAGCAATGAGTTTTGTTATTTCTTTTCTAGTCTCAGGATCAATAAGGTCTGTTTTTTTATCATGTTTATATTTATAAAGAATCAGCAGTCCTTCTTCTAAATTAAATTTATTTTGAGATACATTTTTATGTAATGTTTCCTTAAATTCACTAAAACTTGGAAATTCTTTAGATCCCATTATATATCTATACACTTCTTCATCACATTTTGTGAATTTAATCTTTAACTCTTTATATATCTTAGATAAATTCATGCTATCAAGTTCCCAGAGTCCCATAGATTGATGTAAAAATTCTTTAAAATCCATATTTTATTTTTTTAATTTTACCTAGATCCATTTTCCAGCTCTTCCACTTTATCAACTAGATATTCTACCATATACCATAGGTTTTCAATATCCCCTTCGTTTACTTCAATTTGATCTTTTATTTTATTTATATCCATTACTTAAAATTTATATTCACTACTTAAAAATATAATTTTATCGTTGATTAAACAGAATCATTGTATCAACTTATTAATTAATTCAACCTTAATATTTTTGAAAATATCAAAAAAGACAAAAACATCCAAAATTGACAAAAATTGACCAAAAAAGGTCAAAAAAGGTCAAAAATGAGTCAAAATTGATCAAAAATGGCTAAAAATGATCAAAAAGAAGATTTTTTATTTTATGAACACTTCACTGTGGATTATTTGTCAAAGTTATTAATACGCATGTTCATTTTTAATTGAGATATCAACAGCACATTTTCAAAGTCTAATCATAAGTTTGAATATGATTGGACTATACATCTCCATTATTCAATTCCATACTCCCTGAGAGAATTGGATATGTTATACAACAAAGAAGAAAACTTTTAGGACTTACTCAAGAACAACTTGCTGGAAGAACCCACTTTTCCAAATACATGATATCCAAGATAGAAAGAGGAAAGTATGATATTAAGATTACTGAGCTTGAGAGACTTTCTTTTGGGCTTGAAACTTCAATTAAAGTTTTAGTGGTGGAAATTTAATTATTCTTGGTAATATAATTATACATGCTTCTCTCTACTGGGTTATCTATATGAAACATCATTTTAACTACTGATACCTGCAGATCTTCTTTTCCCATGGTAGTTTGTCTAAACTTATTACTTATTGGTGACACATCACCAATATAATAGAAATCATCACCCTCAGCATTTTCCTTTTTGACAAATAAAGGAAGGCGAATACCTAACTTTTCAGCTTCCTTAAATTTGATTACATCGGAACTACTTAAAGTCCTCTTTGACTTCGACATGTATGCAATAGTTGACGTGTCGATAAAGCCATCTTCATATTTTGTTGTGTCTGAGATGTCTTCTTCCTTGTGATAGTTAACAAAAATGGGGCAGTTTTTATTTTCAGAATGGAACATATAGCCTCCTACGGATTGAGCTAGTGGCTGTACTTCCCAATTTAAGATTCTAAAACAATCCTTTCGTGAGTATTTTTGATAACGAATAAATCCATCTTTAAAATCTTCTTTTTTATAAATCTTCGTGTAACTTTTAATACCATATAATACATTATCTAAAAGGTATTTCTTGAACACACTATTATTTAAAGCAACATTAAGACTCTTTCCAGGGGATATATCATTTCCATTCTTTTTAAGAATATTAAATCCGTAAATCTCATTTACAGATTTTAATTTATTATTGTGATTTTCAGTTTTGAATTTTAATTCAATATTATTTAGTGCGGAATTAAAAGTTTCTATATCAATTCTATAGGCGAGTGTGGACTCTAACTCTTTATTAAGTTTTTCAAAATTAGAAATACCATCAGAAATTAAATGATATAAAATCAAACTTTCAACTACACGCTTAGAATTATTTAATTCTTTTGAAAAATATTTTAAGATTAAAAGTGCATCACCATTTATAAGACCCTCAAGTTCTTTCTCTTTACTTGAAGCAAAAGCATAAAAAGAAGATTTGGAATATTTTATGTATTGAAAAGGATCACGTGATCCATGATTAATGAAATCCACCATCAAAGGTTGATACCCTAGCTTAAATTTGAGCAAGTCATAGTCCTTTAACAGATCCTTCTTTACTTGCATATTTGTAGTATCGATTGAGCTGTATATTTGATCTTTAGTGATTTTATCAAAATTAATAGTGGAGGCACCAGGAATCATTTTAGACCCATTAGAGATCATTTTCCTCAAGTTATCTTTGTTATATGATGTATCTCCGTATAGAGCAATTGGTACGAGATAATTATTTTGATAATTACCTATAAAATCAATTATTGTAACATATTGTTTCCCATTAACTTTTCGTAAACCTCTTCCTAGTTGTTGAACAAATATTATAGCTGAATTTGTGGGGCGAAGCATTAAAATCTGATTAACTCTAGGTATGTCAATCCCCTCATTAAATATGTCAACTGTAAAAATATAATCTAACCTATCATGATTATCCGATTCCAACTGGTCTATAGCATCTTTTCGGTCTACTTCAGAATTATCTCCAGTCAGAGCAACGGTTTTAAAGCCTTTTGAGTTAAAAGCTAATGAAAGAGCTTTACATTCTTCTTTTCTTGAGCAAAAGACTAAACCCCTTATAACGCCATCATCTGTTCCATATCGCTTGGAGGTGTCTAGTATATTATTAATTCGTTCATCAGCTTCCAGGTATCTAAATTCACTTTTATCCTCAATTGTTTGTCCATCAACAGTTAAATCCTGTACTCCATAATAATGAAATTCTGCAAGCATATTTTCAGCTAGTGCTTGGTGAAGTCGAATTTCATAAGCGATATTATGATCAAACAATGAAAAAATATCTAAACCATCAGTACGTTCTGGTGTAGCTGTCATGCCAAGTAAGAATTGAGCATCAAAGTATTCTATAACTCTTAAATAAGATTCTGCTCCTGCTCGATGGGTTTCATCTACTATGATGTAATCGAAGTGATCCGCATTAAATTGATTCAAATTAGACTCTCTACTCATAGTTTGAATGGTGGTAAATAAAAAGTCAGCTTCTATTTCTCTTTTATCTCCACTATAGAGACCATAACTTTTATTTTGTCCAATAACATTTTTAAAAGTTTTCATTGCTGCTTCAGCAATATTTCTTCTATGAACCACATATAGGCATTTACTGGGGTTAAATGCAGCTACATCAAATGCTGATAAATAAGTTTTACCGGTTCCAGTAGCAGAAATTAAAAGAGCTTTATTAGCTCCTTCATTCCTTAGCTCTTGCAAATTATTTAAAGCTTTTTTTTGCATTGAATTGGGAAGGATTTTATCCTTACGGACTAATGCTATCTCACTATTTTCTTTAGATGCAGTGCTATTTTGATATATTTCATTATATAATAAAAGCCATTGTTTTGTGACAGGGGTTGCTTTATCAAATTCTTTAACAAATTCCTCCAAAGCATTTCGCATAATATAGCTTTCCTTCTGGGCTGAAATTTTAAGATTCCATTCTTTATTTTTACTAAGAGCAGCTGATGTCAAATTAGAACTACCAATAATCATGTTATAAGTTTCTCCTTTTCTAAATAGATAACCTTTAGCGTGAAAATCGCCTTGCTCTGCAATTCGGAGTTCTATATTTGAGAAATTTTCAAGCAATCGCTCTAGAGCCAGCGGTTGAGTAAAATTAAGATATTTAGATGCTACAATTCTTCCTTTTATATTTCGCTCTTTTAATTCAATAAGAGTATTCATCAGAGTCGCAACTCCTGAGGTGGTTATAAATGCTACTGAAAACCAAAATTCTTCACAGTTTTGTAATTCTTTAATAATTGTAGTCAGGACCTTCTGATTACTAGCAGCATCATTTGTTAAAAACTCTGGAAGTAATTCAAGTTTTGATTCTTCTTTTTCCGAAATATATCCCTTAATTAAACTTTGTTTTAGATTTTGGTCCAGAATACTCATAGTTTGTTTTGTATATATTCAACAATCGGAATATCTGCTGCAGCCCAATCAAATTTATCTACCTCTTCTAAAGTAGCCCAAACAGCATCTTTATGATCATTAAGTTTAATTTTAGGCTTTTGAGAATAAGCAAAGTAAGTGTGCATAGTTAGTCGAAAATCCTCGTATTGATGAACTACTGTCAATGCAAATTTAAGGTCTTTAATTTCCATTTCTAATTCTTCATCTATTTCTCGAATAAGTGCCTTTTCTCTAGTTTCACCTTCTTCTAATTTCCCTCCAGGAAACTCCCATTTTTCTGATAAATAAGGATATTTATTAGTTTTTCTTTGACAACACAGAATCCTATCTTTATAAAAAATAATTCCAGCTACTACTTCAATTTTTTTCATAATTAATATTCTTAATATTTGTAATAAGCAGCTTTTCCTTCCCACCAATCCATTGGCATATCTCTAGCTATTTGTTCTGTAGTTTGATTCATTAGGAATTAGATATAATGCAAATTATTAAATTTGATAAAGTATGGCATCACTGAGGACACATAATTGTAATAAATGTGATTATTCCTTTGTAGGATCTGGGAAACCAGATGCTCTTATGAGGGGTCCAACTATTCCTGTGGTATGCCTAAAATGTAATGAGATCTATGATAGGATTACACATTCACCTATTGGAGCTGAGCTTGACGGGTCTTGTGAGGAGTGTGATAGTGAAGAATACACAGAGTGGGATTACGAGGCAAAGAAATGCCCTCAATGTGAAGATGGGACAATCGGAGAGAGTGACTGGGGAGTCCATATTATGGCTGATTAGATAAAAAGATGGTGTGCCGTTGTCCAGAGCCCAAAGGCTAGGGGACAAGCGGCACATGTAACTTTGCTATTTTTAATTCTCCATCAAAA
>NYVM01000048.1 GCA_002684605.1 Candidatus Pelagibacterales bacterium
GATTAACTAATTTAGGATTAGTTCTCATTCCAAAAACAATAATCAAGGCAAATAGAGCACATAATAAGGACGCAAAAAAAGCAATTCCAAAAGAAGAAATAGCTACATTTATAAATTCTAAAGTATAAACAATATCAATGCTTTCAATGGACCAAGTAATTAATGTTATAAAAGGAATTATAAACCCAATAATAACTGGTATTATACATATAAATACAGCCATAATAGCATTGAAACCATATAAATTTTTTAATTGTGAAACTCTATTACTTCTAACTTCATTGTTATATTGCGCTTTACCTCTGAGTTTTCTTTCAATTATAATTATTAGAGCCACTGTAATTAATAAAATTGCAGATAATTTTCCTGCTGATGTTATATCTCCTAAATTAAACCATGCTTTGTAAATACCTTTAGTAAAAGTATTAATTCCTAAATAATCAGAAACTCCATAATCGGCTAAAGTTTCCATAATTACCAAAGTTACTCCTCCGGCTAATGCAGGCCTTGATAATGGAAGACAAACCTTTCTTATAATCTGTATTAAATTTAACCCTGAAATCTTTGCAATTTCTATATAAGCACCAGATTGTGAAATGAATGCTTGCCTCATTAATAAATATACATAAGGATATAAACTAAATATGAAGACAAATACTGCTCCATAAATAGAATAAAAATTTATAGATTTAATATTAGAATTAAAAATTAATCCTAAGTTATTTGTTATAAATCCTCCATAACCTAATAAATCAGCATAACAATATGCAACTGCATAAGACGGTATAGCTAGAGGCATAAATAAAAGCCACTCTATATATTTTTTAAAAGGAAAGTTGTACATGGCAACCAACCACGCAGTTATACTACCAATTATAATACTTCCACCTCCTACAAATATCATTAAATATAGTGAATTAGATATATAAGAATTTAATACATTATCTCGCAGGTGGATCCATGTTTCATCACCAGGTATTAAAAAAAAAAAGATTATTGTAGAAATAGGAATTATAACAGTTAAGCATAATACAACTGAAAATAGACCCCATCCATGTTTTAAATATTTAATCATTTATTCATAATATATTATATAACAATAATATACATAGATAAATTTATTAATGCCAACCTACTCTATCCGCTAACTTAATAGCTCTCTTAGATAAACGACCATATTCAGAAGTATCTATATCATCATCTTTAAAATTTCCTAAATATTTAAGTAATTTTGGTATTTCAATATTTTTGACAACTGGATATTCAAAGTTATTAAAAGAATAAATTTTTTGTGCTTTATCACTTAATAAAAAATTAATTAATTTTTTACCATTTTTATGGTTAGGAGCATTTTGCAACAAGCCTGCTCCACTAATATTTATGTGAACACCCATTTCTTTATCCCGTGGAAAGTATATACCTAGATTATCAAATATTTTTTTTTTTATCAGAATTTAGCATTTGAATAATATAATATGAATTGACAATAGCAATATCCCCTTCTCCAGCTGCTATTGCTTTAATTTGATCTCTATCACCTCCAGCAGGAGACCTTGCAAAATTGTTAACTAATTTTTCAGCCCATTCCTCAGCAACTTCTTCTCCATATTTAGCTATCATATGTGCTATCAATGATTGGTTATAAATATTANTTGAAGAGCGNATAAGTATTCTACTTTTAAACCTTGGATCAGATAAATATTTATACCCTNTNAGCTCATTTTGATCTACTCTATCTAATGAATAAACAATTATTCTTGCTCTTAAGCTTAAACCAAACCATTTATTGTCTGGATCTCTATATTTACTATCTATTCTACTTGTTAAATAATCTGAATTTATTTNCTGAAANAAACCTTNTTTAGAAGCTTTCCATAAATTACCAGCATCNGTGGTTAATAATACATCTGCCGGAGAGTTTTTGCCTTCTCTAACAATTCTTTCATGAAGTTGTGCAGCTTTAGCTGTTACTAAATTAACTTTTATACCTGTTTCTTTTTCAAAAATATTAATTAAAGGTTTTATTAAATGCTCTTTTCTAGCTGAATATAAATTTACTTCATCACTCCATNCCTTAGTAAAGAAAAATAAAGATAAGATAACAACAAACAAAAAATTTAATTTTTTCATAGAACCTCTTCTATATAATATTCAACCATTAATGAGAATGATAGTTATTCTCACCTATACCATAAGATTAATTATAAATAAAATAAAGTAGAAAATAAATACCTAAACGCAAACTAAATTTCGTTAATATTATCTCTATTAAGAACTGACGGACCAATATTTCTTGATAGGAGCCCTGATGCCTTTAGTTCTGATACACCTGGTAAATCTTTGATAGATTCTAATCCAAAATGATCAAGGAAATTTCTAGTTGTGCGCCATGTAGATGGCCTTCCAGGAACATCTTTATGTCCTCTTGGTTCTACCCAATTAGATTCAAATAAAATATCTAATGAACCTTGGCTAACACTAACCCCTCTTATATCNTCNACCTCCGCTCTAGTAATTGGCTGATGATANGCAATTATTGATAAAATTTCTAAAGCTGCTTTTGATAACTTTTTATAAATAGTTTTTTCTACTATAAGATGGTTAGCCATTTCACTAGATGTACGAAAAGCTAAAGTATCTCCAATTTTTTCAATTCTAAATCCACCATCCTTATACTTATTCAACAAAAATTCAACAATATAACTCATATCCGCATTAGCTGGTAAACGATGTAAAAGTTGCTTTATACTTACAGGTTTCTCGCTAGAGAAAATTATAGCCTCTGCAATCTTAATACATAATTCTTTATCCATTATCTACCTCTCTTACCTTTGCTCTAATAAAAATATCTCCAAATGGATNTAACTGCCTAATTTCAAGNTCTCCTTTTTTTGCTAATTCTAATGTAGCAGAAAATGTTGCTGCTAAAACAGAACTATTAAAGACCTTGTCATCATTAGATAAATTTTCAGGCAAAAACAAAGATAGTTGCTCCCACTCTTTNTTATTACTTAATATTTTNTTCAACCTTTTTAATGCCGACTCAACTNANTCCAANTGTTTTACTGGNGGACTATAATCTAGTAAATTTTTTCCTCTAATAGTATTAGTGTATGCAAATAACAAATCATTTAATGATGTATTATCAATTCTTTTTACAATACACTCTTCTTTTGAAATACTACCTCTAGGAAACCTAACTTGATATAGCAAATCTAAATTAAATAATGTTTTAGAAGCAATTCTCATAGACTGAAGTCTATTAAGTTGCAATTTTAAAGCCTCAGAAAGCTCTTCTCCTGACATTTCCTCTATAACTTCTTCCGGCAATAAAATCTTAGACTTTAAGAATGCTAGCCAAGCTGCCATTACAAGATATTCTGCGGCTATCTCCAAATTTAATTTTTTAGCATTTACAATATAATCTAAATATTGATTAGCCAGCTCTAATATTGATATATTTATTAAATCTACTTTTTGTTTCCTGGCTAAATCTAATAAAAGGTCTATTGCTCCCTCATANCCACTAATATTTAATAAAAAAGGANTATCTTTACCCTCATTATCAATAACAGGTTTTATATCTATTTTATTAGCTTTAAAAATATGCTGAACTTCTTCCATATGCATCCAGNTGAAAAATATGTTTACCTANTATTAGCACAAGATATACTTNAATACTAGTAATAACTACTATATATAGACAAAATTATTAATAATAATCAGAATTAATTTTTAAAACATCATAAAAAATTTTATTAATTTTTTCTTTATATATTTCTTTATTAATTGTNTTAAAGCTATTCTCAATAGTACCTAAGTGTACTTTCCATTTATTGGATAAGTTATTATTTAATAAAGGCGTGTGAATTAAAACCTGCTCAGCATCTATTATATTACCAGAACAATGTAATACAATATCAAAATTAGCTTTAATTATAGAGTCGACTTTATACTTTATTGAACCAGATAACGCCAACATATCNATATCATCTGATATTAATATACCCTCATATTTGATAACATTTCTAATATAATTATAAGCTTTTTTTGATTGTGTTATAGGGAAATTTTTATCTATATTAGAAAAGATAATATGAGCTGTCATAGCAATTGGCATTTTAGATAAAGCTTTAAATGGTAAAAAGTCAGAATTTTCCAAAGANTTTATGCTATCAGTTATTATAGGAAGCTCTTTATGNCTATCAACTATAGCTTTACCATGTCCTGGTATATGTTTAATAATTGGCAAAACACCTGCATCTATCATACCCTTACATGCGGCATCTCCAAGAGAAACCACTATATTAGGGTTTGCAGAAAATGATCTATCACCTATTATTGGATGCATTATTTTGCTTTTAACATCTAAGCACGGTGCACAATTGACACTTATCCCTAACTCTTTAAGTTCAGTTCCTAACAATACATAATTTAGATGAACTGCCCTCTTTGCTTTTCTTAAAGAGATATCAGCTATATCTCCAAATATTTTAGCTGACGGATATTTTNGCCAAATTGGCTGTTTAAGTCTTTGAACTCTTCCACCTTCTTGATCAANTAGTATAGGACACTTCCAACCTAACTTATCTCTAATGTCGTTTATTAGTTTTTTTACTTGCTTCTTATTTTTAATATTGCGGCTAAATAATATAATTCCTAAAGGAGAATACTTTTTTAAAATAAAAATTTCTTCATCACTTAAGCTCAACCCTTGAATACCAATTATTGCTCGCTTAGATTTTTTCATAAATTGATTACTTATCTTTAACTATTAAACATTCATTATCTTTGACTTTAAAAACTAAACATAATTTATATATCTCTTTTACATTACTAAAAGGTCCTACTCTTACCCTATAATAAGTTCCTCTATCTTTAATTTTAGCTGTTGCTATATTAAAATTTAATTTATTTAGTATTAAGTTAGAAGATTCTTTATAAGAAAAAATTAATTCTTTCGCTTTTTCTATATTCTTGTAAGATGCTAACTGCAAATAGAAATTAGTAATAATATTATCTTCTATTTTTGTATTTTTTTGCTCTATTACAGGCAATTTTGAATTTACTATAACTTTTTTTTTATCCTCTAAATCCTCTTTAGGAAGTATTTTTTCTCTAATAACATTATATATAGATAGGTCTTCTCCTATAAAGTTAAAACCTTCTTGATTATCAGGTATACTTTTATATTGTAAATTGTCTGCTTTAATATGAACTATTTTGGTTTTACTAAAAAAGCTTGGCTTAAAAATATTGTAAGTAAAATAAGCTCCCAAAATCAAAATTATTAAAAATAATAAAGTTTTAAACATTGTTTTTTCTCTGTTCTATAGATAAATCTTCAACTGATTTAACTCCAATTATGGATAGACCTGAAAATAGAATTATTTTAACAACTTTAGCTAATGAAAGTCGAGCCAAAGTAAGATTAATATCTCCTTCTACAAAATATCTTAGCTCTGATTTAGTATTTCCTAAAGACCATGAATAGTGAAATGCACTTGCCAAATCATTTAAGTAAAACGTAATTCTATGAGGTTCATTAGCAATTGCTGCTAATTCTACCTGTCTAGGCCATTTTGAAATGATCTTTATAAGGTTTAATTCAGATGATTCCTTCAATAAACTAAAATTAATATCTTCCAGATCACTATTTAAATCTATTCCTATATTAATAGCCTTTTTATACAAAGAATTAATTCTTATATTCGCATATTGTACATAATATACAGGATTATCTTTTGACTGTTCTTTAACCTTTAACATGTCAAAATCTAGTGGAGCATCATTTTTTCTAGTAAGCATTATAAACCTTAGAACATCTGCACCCACAGAATTTACCACACTTTTCATAGTTATAAAATTACCAGCTCTTTTTGACATTTTAACTGGCTTACCATTATCACTTAAGTTTACTAGTTGGCATAATTTAACATTAAACTTTATACTTGATTCTGAGATTGATTTAACAATGCCTTCAATTCTTTTAACATATCCACCATGATCAGCACCCCATATATTAATTATAGAAGTAAATTTTCGTATATATTTTTCATAATGATATGCAGCATCAGCAGCGAAGTAGGTCCAAGAATTATCTGACTTTTTTAGAGGTCTATCTAAATCATCTCCATGTAAAGTAGATTTAAATAATAATTGAGGTCTACTTTCCCAATCTTCCTTTTTTAACCCCTTAGGAGCTTCCAATACTCCTTCATATATCATATTATTATTATCTAAAATATTAACTACTTTATCTATATATCCATTAGATTTTAAAGAGTTTTCAGAGGTAAAAACATCGTGACTAATGTTTATAGAAAGCAAATCTTCTTTTATTAAATTCATCATACAATCAATACTAATTTTTTTAAAGATTTCTATCCACTCACTTTCTTCTACTTTTAAAAACTTATCTCCATATTTCTTTATAATAATTTGGGCAACTGGAATTAAATATTCGCCAGGATACATGTCGTCAGTAAAAAGTATTTTATCCTCATTCAATAATTCTAGGTATCTAAAATAAACAGACTTTGCTAAATTAATAATTTGCTGACCTGAATCATTTATATAATACTCTCTTGTAATATCATACCCAACATATTCTAATAAATTTGCTAAAGAATCACCAAAAACAGCTCCTCTAGCATGTCCTATATGCATAGGACCTGTAGGGTTAGCTGAAACGTATTCTATATTAACTTTTTCTAATTTTCCATAATTACTTTTTCCATATTGATACTTATGAATAAGTACATTTTGACAGCATTTATAAAAAATAGCTTTATCAAGCGATAAATTAATAAAACCTGGCCCTGCTATTTTTGCTTCATTAATAAATTTATTATTTATAATTATAGCTACAATATCTATTGCAATCTCTTTAGGATTTTTCTTTAAAAATTTTGAACTTAAAAGAGCTATATTAGTTGCAATATCTCCATGAGAGTCATCTTTAGGAGGTTCCGCAGTAATTTTGTTTAAAATATTATTATCTTTTACACCAATAGAAATAGCTACATTAATAATTATTTTTCGTATGTCTTCAAAAATATTCATAGATATTTCCTAATTAAATCTTTTGGTTAAACGTAAATTATCGGTCGCGTTTATCATATAAAGAAGTTCCAGTCCAACCTCCATGCAAATCATACAGTCTTTTATGCTCCATAACAGCATACCTGTCTGTCATACCTGCTATATAGTCAGCGATAATTCTATAGACCTTTATATCTGACTTTTCATTTTCAGCATCATTTCTCCATTCAGAAGGAAGAAGACTAATATCTCCAGAGAAAGCTACAAATAAATCATTTACTATATTTTTAGCCTTTAAAGTCATTCTATTTACTATTGTATGTTTATACATTTTATTAAAGAGAAAGACTCTTAGCTCTTGATTTTCTTTGAACATTTTTTTAGATAATTTTACTACAGAGCTATTATATTCTCTTATATCTTCAATATTTTTAAAGTTTTCTTTATTTACAATATCTTCATGTTCATTAATGACATCATTAATCATTAAATTTATTAAACTTCTAATTGTCTCATGAACCAATCTTCTTTTTTCTATATTTTTCCATTTAGACTTATTATAATTTAATACCTTACCAACATGTTTGATTTCTGCTAATTCACTTAAAGTAAACAAACCTGCTCTTAAACCATCATCTATATCATGGTTACAATAAGCAATATCATCTGCTATGGCAGCTACTTGTGCTTCCGGGCCAGCATAATTAGATAAAAAAAGATCAAAAACATTGTTTTCTTTTAAGATAGATTTTTGATAATCTTTAATTACTGTTGGAATATTATTAAATAACGGACCGTTATGCTTAACAATCCCTTCTAATGATTCCCAAGTTAAATTTAAACCGTCAAAATTAGCATATTTTTTTTCTAGTTTAGTAACTATTCTTAAAGTTTGAGCATTATGATCAAAACCACCTTTACTTTTCATTGATTTATTTAAAGCTTCTTCACCTGCATGCCCAAATGGAGTGTGGCCTAAGTCATGTGCTAAAGCTATGGTCTCTGCTAAATCTGAATCTAAACCTAAACGTGAAGCGATAGTTCTAGCTATCTGAGCAACTTCAATTGTATGAGTTAGCCTAGATCTAAAGTTGTCGCCCTCATGCTGAACAAAGACTTGTGTTTTATGCTCTAAGCGACGAAAAGCTGCCGAATGGACTAGCCTATCTCTATCTCTCATAAAAGGGTTTCTATAAGAGGACTCTTTTTCTGAATAAAATCTTCCTTTACTACTTTTAAAATCAGTTCTATATTTTTGTAGTTTAGACATTTTTATATATATTAACTTTCCTAAAAATTGATTTATATATATACATAACTTGAAATTGTAAAAAATTGAACTAACATTATATAAATATGATAATAATATTAAAACAGGTAGATATATGGAAAAACTATCAATTACTGATGAAGCCTTAAAAAGAATTAAACTAATTCAATCTCAAGAAGGAGAAGGTTTTCTTAGGATTACTGTTGATGGAGGAGGATGTTCTGGCTTCTCTTATTCATTTAATTTTGATAATAAAAAGTTAGAAGACGATATTATTGCATCTAGTGATAAAAATGGATCACCTGCTCTAGTTACTGATACTATATCTTTAAATTATCTATCTGGTTCTAAAATTACTTGGAAAGAAGATTTAAGCGGTGCATCTTTCTCTATTGATAATCCAAATGCAACATCTAGTTGTGGTTGTGGAACATCATTTTCGGTAACTTAATATGAAAATAGCCAGTTGGAATGTAAACTCAATCAGGGTTCGTCTTCCTCATGTACAAGATTTTGTTAATAAACAGTCTCCTGATGTTTTATTACTTCAAGAACTTAAAGCACAAGAAAAAGATATACCTATAATAGATTTAGAAGAATTAGGTTATAATGTCATTTATAAAGGTCAAAAATCTTACAATGGTGTTGCCATATTATCAAGACATCCTATAGAAGACGTTAAAGATACATTATATGTAGATACAGACGACGAGCAAGCCAGATACCTTGAATGCTGGATAGATGCTAAGAATAGTGGTTTTAGAGTTGCCTCAATATATTTACCAAATGGAAACCCTATAAATACAGAAAAATTTGATTATAAAATAGAATGGATGGAAAAATTAAAAAATAGAGCCAAAGAATTATTAAGTAATGAAGAGTGTGTAATACTTGGAGGTGATTTTAATGTTTGTCCTGAAGATAGAGATGCATCCAACCCAGAAAATATGAGAAATGATGCCTTATTTCAACCAGAATCAAGAGCCAAACTTAGAGAAATTATAAACTTAGGTTACTACGATGCATGGAGAGCAATACACCCAGATAAGACGGAATGGAGTTATTGGGACTATGGTAGAGCATTTGAACAAAATAAAGGTTTAAGAATAGATCATTTTTTACTTTCTCCAATTGCTCTAGATAAATTAAATTCTGTAGAAATAAATAAATATCATAGATCATTAGAAAAACCTTCTGATCATGCCCCAATAATTATAAATATTACAGATTAGCTTTTAATAAGCATGTAAATATATGATATTAGTTAACCAAAATAATACGCTCATATATAAAGAAAAAAAATATAGGTGTTCACTTGGAATAAATGGGCTTATTGAATCAAAAACAGAAGGTGATAAAGCTACTCCTATTGGTGTTTTTTCTCTGGGAAACCTATATGTCAGAACTGACAGAATAAAAAAACTTAAAACGCATTTTAAATATTTGTCTATATCAAAAAAAATGGCTTGGTCAGATGAACCGAATAATAAAGATTATAATAAATTAATAAATATAAATTATGCCCATAAAGAATCATTTTATAGAACTGATGATATATATAATTTAATTTTAGTGATTAATTATAATATAGAACCAATAACTCCTCATAAAGGAAGCGCCATTTTTATACATATAGCAAAAAATAATTATTCTTCTACACAAGGCTGCATAGGATTAAGCCAAGTTGATTTTACCGAAATTCTACTTACTCTAAAACCATCAGATAAAATTAAAATATTTAAAGATAAGAATTTTAAGCAGAATATATAAATAATTAAGAAAAAATTATTCATTAATATAAAATTAACATTTATTGAATCATTAATTAATTATCATTTTAATTAATGTACCCTGTTCTAATATTTCATTACTATTATCAAAGTTTATTCCATTAATAATACAAAAATATTCCAATTTTTTATCTTCAATACCCATCTGAGTTGATAAAATAGCAGGAGTATCATTTAACTTAGTTTCAATAATTTTGATGTATTTTGGTTTTCCTATAACTCTTTCTTCTTCTGTTAAATTATGCAAACTTAATGCTACTAAATTTCCGCTTTTAAAATTTATGTCCTGATTTGAAGGGTTTATTAATATAGAAATCCTCCATATTTTTCCATTACCCCAATTAATTAAGTAAGTTCTTCTATTATATTCTCTACCTTCATATTTTACATTAGACTTTTCATCAAAATATATTGCTAATTTGTCATTTATATTTATTTCTTTAAATGTCTTTATATCAGACCTATTATAAATTGATTCTGCTAATTCTATAAGTGAAATACCAGGTTGACTATCCAGCCCATCAAAAATTATTATTTCTTCTTTAGACTTAGTAAATAGAATTATAGAATTATCGTTATTAGAAACTTTGTATTTTTTTGGTATGTTAAAAGAGAAGTCTAACTCAAGGTGAAAAAATTGATTATTTTTTATTATCCCTTGTGATGATGAATCTCCATAGATCATATTGTTAATTGCGTTTAAATATTTTTTTTTATAATTTTTAAAACTTACATTCGATGGAACATTTTCTTTTGAAATTTTCATTCTATCTATAGTTTTAGGATGAGTAGAAAAAATAGAATTTATAGCATTTTGTTCATTACTAGATGATATTTTTGTTAACTTATCAAGCCTACTGAGAAATCTATAAGACCCTTCAGGATCGTATTGAGCTTTAAATATATATTGAATACCTAATTCATCTGCTTCCAATTCTTCAGATCGACTAAATGATGAAAGAACTCCTTGCATTCCTATGCTTGCTAAATTCGTAATTATTGGCTGACCAACTAAAACATTTAACAAATCTAAACCTATACCTGAAAGTGTTGCTTTTGCATGCCTTTGTGCAGTATGCCTTGCTGTTACATGAGCAATTTCATGACCAATTACACTTGCAATTTCTGCTTCATCGTTGGCAAGCGCCAATAGACCTCTAGTTACATATACATAGCCACCAGGAAGGGCAAAAGCATTAACAATTGGACTATCTAGAATTGTAAAAGTCCATCTTATATTAGACATATCTGCTTTTTCAGTAATTTTGTTTCCTATATTCTTAACATATTCTTGTAATTTTTTATCTTGATATACACCTCCAAAACTTTTTATTATTTTAGGATGTTCCTTAGCACCAATATTGTTTTCTTCGGTCTGAGATAGAATGACTAATTGTCTCTCTCCTGTAGCATTATTTTTTACACAGCTGCTAATAAAAAAAAATATGAAAATGACAAATAATACTTTTAAAATAAGAAAATAGCTTTTTATCATATATATTTAAAATACCCTATGTATCTGCATAACAATGCTTCTCTTTTTTTGCACCCGGATGTGTAACTGCACCTTTAAGTGCAGATCCTACTAGCTGAGAATACTTCCATATCTCACCAGAGCCATATTCATGTTCACGAGGTTTCCAATTTTTTCTTCTTGCAATTATCTCTTCCTCTGATAAATCAACACTCAGTTCACTTGTTTCCGCATCGATAGTTATTATATCTCCATTTTTTATTAAAGCTATAGATCCACCAACTGCGGCTTCTGGTCCCACATGTCCTACACAAAAACCCCTGGTTGCGCCTGAGAAACGTCCATCAGTAATAAGAGCAACCTTTTCTCCCATTCCTTGACCATAAATAGCCGCTGTGGTTGCCAACATTTCCCTCATTCCAGGCCCACCTCTAGGCCCTTCATAGCGAATAACAAAAACATCTCCTTCCTTGTATTTTCGTTCTTTAACAGCTTGATATGCATCCTCCTCACAATCAAAAACAATAGCAGGACCCACATGTCTTAACTTAGACATGCCAGCAACTTTTACTATAGCTCCTTCTTCCGCTATATTGCCCTTTAGACCAACTACTCCACCTGTAGGTGTAATTGCATTTTCCACTTTATATATTACATCTTGATTTTCGGGAAAGGTGATATCTTTTAAATTTTCTTCCATAGTCTTTCCTGTAACAGTAATGCAATCGCCATGTATATAGCCTGCTTCAAATAAAGTTTTTAAAATTACTTGAACTCCCCCAGCTTCATGTAAATCTTTTGCCACATATTTACCACCTGGTTTTAAGTCAGCTATATAAGGTGTAGACTTAAAAATTTCAGCAACAGCAAATAAATCAAAATCTATGCCGGCTTCATTTGCCATTGCTGGCAAATGTAAAGCTGCATTTGTAGATCCGCCTGAGGCTGCTACAACCCTAGCAGCATTTTCTAGAGATTTTAAAGTAACAATATCTCTAGGACGAATATTTAATTCAATTAATTTCATTACTTGCTTTCCAGCTGCTAATGCATATTCATCTCTAGATTCATATGGAGCTGGTGCACCAGTACTATTAGGCAAAGCTAAGCCTACGGCTTCACTCACACAAGCCATTGTATTTGCAGTAAACTGTCCTCCACAAGAACCTGCTGATGGACAAGCTGCACGCTCTATTAAATCTAACTCTTTAGCATCTATAATACCTGCATCATTTTGTCCTACTGCTTCATATACATCTTGTACTGTGAGGTCTCTTCCTTTATGCCTTCCAGGCATAATTGAGCCCCCATATATAAACACGCTTGGAACATTTAATCTAAGCATTGACATCATAACACCTGGTAGAGCTTTATCACATCCTGCAACACCAACTAAACCATCGTAGCAATGACCTCTAACAGATAATTCAATTGTATCCGCAATAGCCTCCCTACTTGCTAAAGAAGCCTTCATTCCTTGATGACCCATAGCTATTCCATCTGTAACTGTTATGGTAGTAAATTCTCTTGGTGTTCCCTCAGCAAGCCATACCCCCTTTTTTACAGATTGCGCTTGCCTTCTTAAGGTAATGTTACATGGAGCAGACTCATTCCAAGTTGAAACTACCCCAATAAGTGGCTGATGAATTTGCTCAGTTGTTAAATTCATGGCATAAAAAAAGGATCTGTGTGGGGCTTTGCCAGGCCCTTCTGTCACATGTCTACTCGGTAGTTTATCTTTATTAAATTTTGTCATAATGTACCCCCTATATTTTATTATCTAATCTATTAATTGCTAGTTGAAGCCTATCTGCCAAGCTTTTGATACCTTCTTTTTTACTTTTTTGCTCTTCTATTACCTCCTTGGGTGCACGTTCTATAAAATTTTTATTTAATAACTTAGCATCAATTATAGAAATATCATCTTTTAATTTTGATAAATCTTTATTCAATCTATCTAGCTCAATATTTATATCTATTACGCCCTTGAGAGATATATTAAAAGTTGCATCATCTACTAATATTTGAGCGGAGTTGTCAGAATCATTAGCATTGAAAGAAAAACTTTCTACTCCTGCAATACTTTTTAAAGTTTCAATATTACTACTAATAATATTAAGATATTTTTTATCAATAGACTTATAATATACATTTATCAGTGATTTAAATGGTATATTTAACATTGCTCGTAAAGACCTAATTTCACTAATGAATTTTATGATCCATTCTATCTCTATATTATTTTTACTTAATTTAATTTTTTCAATATTTGAATCAGGCCAATCCATTAAGGAGAGTATTTCTCCAAAATTATGAACCTTACTATACAAGTATTCAGTGTTAAAAGGTATAATTGGATGTAAAATTATTAATATTTTGCTAAATACATAAGCTGTAGTATTTTTTATCTCTTTATTTTCTTCACTATTAATTTCAGATAAAACAGGTTTTACTATTTCTAAATACCAATCACAAAAATTATGCCAAACAAAATGATATGCGTTATTTGCTGCCTCATTAAACCTGTAAGATTCTATCTCTGAAGATACATTATCTGCTGTTTTATAAAGAAGGTTTATAATCCATAAACTAATAGGTTTTTGTATCATTTTGATATCAAATTCTTTATCTAAGACACAGTCATTGATTTCTAAAAACTTTGAAGCATTATGTATTTTAGTTATAAAATTTCTATATCCCACTATTCTATCTTCAGCTAGCTTTATATCTCTTCCCTGAGTCGCTAAAGCTGTTAATGAAAATCTAATTGTATCAGTGCCGTATTGATCCATAAGCACCAAAGGATTAACGACATTACCTTTAGATTTTGACATTTTATTACCCTTTGAATCACGAACTAAAGCATGAACATAGACTTCCTTAAATGGTGATTTTTTCATAAAATGAATACCTAGCATCATCATTCTTGCTACCCAAAAAAATATTATATCAAAGCCTGTAACTAAGATATCTCCTGGGTAATACTTGATTAGATCTTTACTTTTATCAGGCCATCCTAATGTTGAAAACGGCCATAAGCCAGAAGAAAACCAAGTATCTAATACATCTGGGTCTTGTTTTAATTCTATTTTTTTACCGTACTTACTAAAAGCTTGTATTTGCACTTCCTCTAATGTCTTACCAACAAATATAGTTCCATCCGGAGCATGCCATGCTGGTATCCTATGTCCCCACCATAATTGCCTAGAAATGCACCATGGCTCTATATTATTCATCCATTCAAAAAAAGTATTTTCCCATGTTTTTGGAATAAATTTTGTTTCTCCATTTTTAACAGTTTCTATAGCAGGACCTGACAATTTTTTTGCATCTACAAACCATTGATCTGTTAAAAAAGGCTCAATAACTGTATCTGACCTGTCACCATATGGAACAGCATGTATAGTGTCTTCTATTTTATCTAGTAAACCTAATTCTTCCATATCAGAAATTATCTTTACTCTAGCCTTTAATATAGTAAGACCTTGATAAGCCTTAGGTGTATTTTTATTTAAAGTTCCATTCGTATTCAATATATTAATAGGCTCTAAATTATGTCTTTTACCTACTTGAAAGTCATTAAAATCATGAGCAGGAGTAATTTTTACCGCTCCTGTACCTTTTTCAGGGTCAGCATATTCATCAGCTACTATTAATATTTCTCTATTAACAATAGGTAAGAGAACTTTTTTTCCTATTAAACTTTTATACCTTTTATCTTTAGGGTTAACAGCAACACATGTATCACCTAGCAATGTTTCAGGCCTTGTAGTTGCTACTATAATATAATTCTTAGTGCCAAGTATTGGGTATTTAAAATACCAATAATAACCTTTTTTATCTTTTTGAATAACTTCCAAGTCAGAAATCGCAGTTTCTAACTTTGTATCCCAGTTAACTAATCTTTTATCTCTATAAATTAACTTACTCTTATATAAGCTTACAAAAACTTCTCTAACAGCTTCAGATAAACCTTCATCTAAAGTAAATCTTTCTCTACTCCAATCAGCAGAAGCTCCGAGCCTTTTCAACTGATTTACAATAGTCCCTCCAGATTCCTCTTTCCATTCCCAAACTTTCTTTAAAAAATCACCTCTTCCTAATTCTGCTCTAGAAGTTATTCCTTCCTTTAAAATTTTTCTTTCTACTACCATTTGTGTTGCTATACCAGCGTGATCTGTTCCAGGCTGCCATAAAACATCCTTTCCTTTCATTCGCCAATATCTAGCAATAACATCTTGTAATGTCATATTTAAAGCATGACCAATATGTAAGCTACCAGTTACATTGGGTGGAGGCATCATAATTGTAATAGATTCCTTATCAGAATCTATTTTTGCTTCCATAATTTTATTATTATCCCACACAGAACTAGAATAGTTTTCAATTTCAGAACTAGAAACTTTATTCTTAGCTTTTACTTCTGCTTTTTTTATAGGCATCTTTGCATTCCATTACATCATATATTGACTAAACTAATTAATTATTTAATAGTTTTTAGAGCTTTCTTAACATAATCATCTGTAGTTATATGCATATTAGCCTTTATCCATAATTTAATATCAGATTCTATTATTGATTGAATACTTTTTTTTACAATAGCTCTATTTGAATCTTTTTTATAAAATGGTGACTCTTTTATAATATCTGTTAAAAGCAAAATATCAGAAGGTATAATTTTTTTAATTACCTTCTTTTTAATCAAAGTTTTTTTATATTTTTTAACTAAAGGTTTTTGCTTCTCCATTAGAGCAGTTTCTAGTTCTTTCATAGCTGAAGTAATATTATTTTTTACTATTTTAGAATTAACCATAATTTAATTTATCTAATTAGTTAATATTTAAAATATCAAGTATAGATTTACCTTCTCCAGATAAACCTTTTACTTTATTATAATATTTATTAGAATCATGAAAGACCGTAACAGGTAAATTTAAATACTTAGCATTCATATTACCAGTAACTTCTATGATTTGATAAGAAGCTATATATAGACTAGTATTAGCCTTTATTAGGTTTGCTTTAGCTCTAAATAATTCATTTTCTGCATCAAGAACATCTAATACAGTTCTTGCACCAACATTTTCTTCTTGAACTACTCCTTCTAAGGCAATTTCATTTGCTAAAATAGACGCTTTAAAAGAAATTATCTGAGAGTTTAAGCTTTGTATTTTATTCCATATAATCATGGCTTTTTCAGATTCTTCTCTTAATATATTACTAATATTAGAATTACTCTTAATTATCTTTTCTCTATACTTTCTAATGTTAGCTTTATCTTTTCCTCCCTTGTAAAGAGGAAGTTTCATATTAGCTGAAACATCAAAATATCTTTGTTCTTCGAAAAAGGTATTTGGATCATATGCTTGATTTGCTCTAGCCCTAAAGTCCACAGTCATAGACATTTCTTTGAGAATCAATTTTAACTCTTCTTCTGCTAAATCTTTGCTCCTTCTTGCAAAAGCAATATTTGCATTACCACTTTTAACACTCTCCATAATATCTTGAAGGTTTAAAGGTATAACAGGCATTGTTTCAGGATAAAAAATATCTTCAGCTTCCAGACCAGTGTCTGAAAAATATAAAGCTTTTGCGCTATTTAAATCAGCTTCAGCCTTAACCAAATTAGCAGATGCATCTGAAAGTCTAGCTTCAGCCTGAGAAACATCTGTAATTGTTAAATCACCTACATCAAACCTATCTTTTGTTGCTTCTAATTGCCTTTTAATTACTTCTTTATTTTTCTTAGCAATATCTAGTAAATCTAACTCTTTAAGTAAATCAAAATATGCAATAGCTGCTTGTAATAAAACTTCATTTTCTATCATCATTAACTTTGATTTAGACATTTCAAAGTTAGCATTTGCTATATTAATATTTTGATTAGTCTTTCCGCCATCATATATTTTCTGCTCTAATACAACTCCCATAGATACCGGAAGGTTACTATTTGTTTTTGTAGTAGTATTTGTTTTTGTGGTATCTAGAGATTTTCCTATAGATGCATCTAAATACACAACAGGCTTCCACCCTGCTAAAGCTTCTACTATATCCTCAGTCACAACTCTTTCTTCACTTCTTTCAGATGCTAATAGAGGATGATTAGTATAAGCATTTGCAAGAGAAGAACTTAAGCTTTGGGCATTTGCTTCTGATAAAAATATAAATATCATTGCTGATAAGTATGCTATATATTTAAAGAGAAAAATTTTTACTATTCTAAACATTATATATCCTTCTAAAACCTATTAAAACTCAAAAACATCTTCATTATCAAAACCAAACATAGCTGGAATATTTGCGTTAAATATAGATGAGCTACTAACTATACCTCTATTTTTTTTAAATACAACTGCCTTTCCATATGATTTATCATTATTTTGGCCTTTAATACCACAAATTATTTTACCATGATCTGCTAATTGATTAAATAATTCATCAGGAATAGATTTTACAGACCCAAAAATAAAAATTTTATCATATGGAGCACTTTTAATATTACCAAGCATATGATCTCCATCTACTATTAGCGCGCTATCTGCACCAATTTTTGCCAATATATTATTAGCATCGTTTCTTAAATTATAATCTTTCTCAATACCTACAACTAAAGATGATAACTTTTCTAAAATAGCTGTTGTATAACCAGTACAAGAACCAATTTCTAATATTACATCTTCTTTCGAAATAGAAACTGAACTTATTAAGCGTCCTATTAATCCAGCTGATAATAGCCAGCGACCTTCTTTAATTTCCATATCACCTTCATGGTATGCTATTGATTTCTTATCTATATCTACAAACAATTCACGAGGTATACTTTTGAAAGCATCTAGTATTAATTTATCATTAACTCCAACAGGTTTTAATTGCCTATCTATCATATTTTTGTTCATTACTTCTATTGAAACAGACAATTACAAGCTCCTCACTAAAAAACTTTATTTCTTAATATAGTATATGGTTAAAAATGTTAAGTTAGTTTTACTAAATATTTACTTTAACTATTATAAGTTTTAAATGGCTTAAAGGTAATTAATAATTGAGGCAATAGAATTAATGATGAAAGTAATGCCATAAACATGGCTAAACTTGTTAACAGTCCAAAATATATACTAGGAATAAAATTAGAAAACACTAAGATAAAGAAACCTATAATTATCGTAACAGAAGTATAATACATTGCAAAACCTATACTCATGTGAGTTCGTCGCATAGCTAAGCTATAATTATTGTCTATAATTAATTCATTTTTATACCTATATATATAATGTATAGTATTATCTACTGCTATTCCCATACTTATAGCTGCAATCGTAATAGTCATCATATCTAATGGAATTTTAAACCAACCCATAAACCCTAATACCAAACCTATAGATATTACATTTGGTATTAATGCAATTAGTGAAACTTTAATAGATTTAAATAAAAGTAAAAACATAAAAAATAACAAGATTATAACACTTCCTATTGTAAGTATTTGTGACTTAAATAGACTTTGAAGCATATTATTATATAAAATCAATACATTACTATAGTGTATACTATCAGGATCAATATTAGCTATATTAGGAATCTCTATGTTTAATTTTTTTAAAAAATCATTTCTTCTTAACTTAGGCATAGAATCTTTAATTCTCACACTTATCTTAGCTTGATTATCATCAATAGATATATAAGGAGCAACAATTATTCTTTTATATTGATCTGGCAGCTCAGAATATAATAAAGCTAATTGAATTATATCTAAATCATTTCCATTATTAAGTAATTTTCCAACCTTTAATACAGTAGCAAAAGACATAACTTTGCCAATTTCAGGTTGTTTTTCTAAATAATCATGTATCTTTGTTATTAAATCCATTTTTGAGGATGTAAAAAATAATTTAGAACCATTATCATCAGAAGAAATATCTTCTTCTAAAAAATCAAACTCATCCTCTTCAAATTCTCCTTCAGGTTCTATATATATTTCTTCATCAAAACTATCATTAAAGTCTATAGTAATATCTAATAAAGTAGTACCGCCTAATTTTTGATCTATTAATTTCATTCCTTTATAAATTTCACTACTATTTTTAAAATAATCAATGAAACTATTTTCTACCTTAAGCTGAGTTATTCCTATTGCTCCGATGATAAAAATAAAAAAAGATAAAAATATAACTTTTTTACCTATAAAATCAGATAGATCTGCAAAGTATTTAGGTAAAGGAATACTTTGTTCAAATTTTAAATTTGGACTAATTTTATTTAAATTTATTTGCATTATTGGAAATAGAATAAATGCACTTATCAAAGAAATAATAATACCTATACTCATCATCCATCCAAAATTTATAACTGGTAAAAGACCAGAAAAAACTAAAGATGAAAAACCTACAATAGTTGTTGCAACTGTGTATAAGCATGGAAGAGCCATTGAAGAAACTGTTTTTATTAATAGATCTTTTTGTGACAAATCTGAGTTAAAAGAGTATAATTCTCTATATTTGACTGTAAGATGAACTATTATAGCCATAGTAAAAATCAATTGAAGAGAAATAAAATTAGACGAAATAATTGTAACATCCCAGGAAAAAATACTTAAAATACCTGATGTAATAATTACAGAAAAAGAACATGTTATTAAGGGAATTAAAACCCACCTTAATTGCCTAAAAATTATCATAAGGGTAATAACTAAAAATAATAGAATAGAAATACCAAATATTTTTAGATCATTCTTAACAAAATTTACAACATCATTAGTAATCATATTCAAACCTCCAAGAAAAATAACTTCTTCTTTTTGATAAGGCTTTATAATATTTCTGATACTATTAATTGTTTCTTCATTTTGAATTTTTGATTTATTTTTATAAGACCTGTAAGTCTTTTCTATTATTTCTAATTTTTTAGACTCAGATTCATTAATTAGATTTTTACTTTGTTTTTTTCTTAATCTATTTCTTTCATCTCTTAATTGAATAGCAACATTATCTTCTTTAAGGTTTATAACGATTGAAGTAGTTGTAAAATCACTACTTACTAAATTATCTTTATATATTGGGCTATTTATAAACTCTTTTTTCACTAATTTTAAATCTAACCCTTCATCCTTAAGGTTTGGAATACCTTCTGATAACGAAGAAATTTTTAATGGAGGACTTAAAAGTAAAGGAACATTTAATATAGATGTAACTGACGTAACTGCCTCTAAATTTAATAGCTTTGAAGAAATAGATTCAATGTTTTTAATTGTGTTAACTGAAAATAAATTTTCATTTGGAGTATAAGCAAGTATTAAAAAATCTGGAGAATAATATCTTTTGCTAAGTAATTGGGTGTATTCTAAATCTTTATCCCCTTCTAAAATTAAAGTATCAGAAGAAGCATCAATAACTAAAAATTTTGCAAAATAGCCAAAAACCATAAACAAAGTTAATAGTAAAAAAAATATTACCTTAGGAAATTTAAATATAAAGTTTTTATAAAAACTATTAAACATAACTATATTCTCTCAAATCAATATTTTCTTTTTTTAATATTACTATATTTATATCAAATAAAGATTAAATACATAATAATATTAATTTACCTCATTAGTAATATAGCGTATATTTTCCTAAATTTATTTAAATTATTAAATTTATATAATTTAAAAATATTAAAATTTTAAGGCCCGGTGTCAGAGTGGTTATGTAGTGGACTGCAAATCCTCGTACGGCGGTTCGATTCCGTCCCGGGCCTCCAAAAGGATTTTTTAATGGATAGAGAACCATGTATAGTAGGTGTCGCTGACTTTCCACTTCAAGATAGAGGAAGGGCAGCAGAAAATAATAGCGAACTTACGATTCAGAAATATTGCGCTGAAAAAGCATTGAAACAATCTGGTTTAAAATTATCTGATGTAGATGGTCTTGCTGTTGCAGGAATGTGGGGTATGCCTGGCCCTGGGATGATGCAACCAAATGTTTTAATTGAGTATCTTGGAATTAAGGATCCTAAATGGTTAGAAGGCACTAATATTGGAGGATCAACATTCCTACTTCATGTCAATCATGCTTATCAAGCAATCAAAGCTGGGATATGTGATACCGTTCTAATTTTATACGGCAGTTTGCAGAAATCTAATGCTTCTAGAGTCTTAGGAGATAGACCTGCGCTATATAGCAATCAGTTTGAAGTAGTAAGTGGACTCCCTCTTCCTGTAGGTGGATACGCTCTTGCTGCTCAAAGACATATGCATACTTATGGAAGTACTAGAGAGACTCTTGCGGAAATAGCTGTATCCACTAGAGCATGGGCCAGTATGAATGGAAATGCAGCATTTCAAACGCCCTTGACAATAGAGGAAGTTTTATCATCTAAACCAATAGCTTCGCCCTTGCATAGATCTGATTGTTGCCTAGTTACCGACGGTGGCGGTGCTGTTGTAATAACAACGAATGAAAAAGCCAAAGATTTAAGTACTAGACCAATATATATAAGGGGATTTGGAGAAAGCAATAGTCATTCCAGTATAAACTACATGCCAAATATGGAGCATTTAGAAATAGCAAAAGAATCTAGCAAAAGAGCTTTTAATATGTCTAACCTTAATACCAATGATATTGATTTAACTATGATTTATGACTCTTTCACTATAACTGTTCTTTTAACTTTAGAAGCAATAGGGTTTTGTAAGTTAGGAGAGGGTAAAGATTTTGTGCAAAACCAGAGAACTGCTCCTGGTGGTGATTTTGCATTAAATACAAATGGAGGTGGCTTAAGTTATTGTCATCCAGGAATGTATGGAATATTTACAATTATAGAATCCGCAAGGCAACTATGGGGATTATGTGGAGAAAGGCAACTAGACAACCCCGTAAATGCACTTTGTCATGGAACTGGCGGCGTATTATCCAGCTCTACAACATTAATACTCTCTAAAGAAAGTAATTAAAATGGAACTCAAGAAACCTAGACCTACAATAGACCCAGATTCAAAAATATATTGGGAGGCGGCCAAATCAAATAAATTAATGGTTCAATATGCAGCAGATACTAATGAATACTTCCTTTACTCAAAAAGATTAACTAATGCTCAAGATAGCAGTAATATTGAATGGAAAGAAGTATCTGGCGAAGGCAAAATTTATTCTTATACAGTAATTCATGCTCCTGCGGGACCTGCTTTTACAGAAGAAGTACCGTATATTGTTGCCTCAATAATATTGAAAGAAGGTGCAAGAATTGTATCTAATATAATTACAGATAATATTAATGAAATTTCCATAGGTGATAAAGTAAAAGTATTTTTTGATAAGCTAGATGAAGAATTTACAATTCCAAAATTTATCATAGATAAATAGCTATATTTTAGCTTTGACCCCGTTATCAATTATCTCTTGGATACTATTAGGTAATAATTCTATCCATTTAACAAAACAATTCTTATTCCCAATTAAAACAAAATATTGATCCCTTCTACCTTGGTATGAAGGCCAAACAGTTACAATGTCTGCGACTAATTCTTCTTGTAAATTATAACCAATAACAAAATACTCTAATGATTCTTGTGATAATTTATAAGGAATGACATGTTTCCACTCATTTCTTGCTTCTATTAAAGTTTTGGAAAAAGATTTGCAATTACCTTGTGATAAAGTATTAAAATCTTCTTTTGTAAGAGGTTCTATAGTAGCCCTTAAAATTTCTTCAGAAAAGGCACTTAATGAAAAAATAAAGATACTTAATATAAAAACAATTTTTTGCATACGTTACTCCTATATCAGATGTTAATTTTTATTAAATTTACATAGGTTTGTTTTATTACTCTTTCAAATTCTATATAATTTGCACTTAGATTTAAAATTAATAATGTTAACAATAGATCTTGTTCATTTTTAATTTTCAGTTTTAAATCATTAATATTAACTTCCAAATTAATCAACTTATCTTCATAAATACTTAATTTTTTTTTTATTAAAGATATATCCTTTATATATTTTTTTTCATTATTAATTTTAGATAAAAATAAAATATCTAGTTTAAGATACTCTGTATAAAAAAAATTGAATTTAGCAATGAAATTGTTTTTACTTAATTTAATTAAATTATTATTAGATTCTAATAATAATTCTTCGTCTACACTTTTGGAAATATTATATTTATTAGTCTCTTTTAGAGATAATTTGAAGTAATTAGAAGCCTTCTCAATATTTACTTCTTCTCCCAGACCCATAAGAGCCATCCAACCTAAATTAAATTTTGCTGAGCTATTTCCTAATTTATCTGATTGAATGAATAAAATAGAAGCTTTATCTATGTCCTTAGACACTCCATAACCATTCAAATATATTATTCCTAGTATATTCAAGCATTTAGAGTCATTAATTAAATGTTCACATTCACTAATTGACAACTTAAAGTTATTGTCGTTATAAGCTCTTAAGGAACTTGAATAATCAGCAATAGAATATTTAGCTACAATAAATTGTAATGCAAGAATGACAATAGCNATAAAAAACCTATGCATGAAATAACCTTATACTAATTAAAGATAGTAAATTATTAGTTACTTGATTAACATAATTAGTATACTATATGGTATAAAATATTTATATATTAAATTAAGAGGTACANATGAAGTCTATATATATCATATTCATAGCTTTAGCATTGATGATTATTACTATAAGTTTTAGCTATGCAGATGCCACCTACGAAGAAAAACAAACAATGGTAGATGTAAGGCAGCAAGCAATGCAGGCCATGTGGTCAAGAGTAGATAGACTGTCTACACTTATTGCTATTCCTGGAGATACAGTTACATCTTCNGATGGATCATCTATAGTTATAGGCAATAGAAACAAAACAAATCCTCTAGAAACATATGCTTTAATTCATGCAAAAGATGCTAAACAAGATGCTTTAGAGGTTACAAGTTTACTAAAACAGGTAGAAAATTTTTGGCCATTGCACACGAGTGTAGCTCATGTAAANACTACAAGTGCTGAACGCTTAGTATGGATTTTACCTGATGCCTTCAATAGATATTATACTGATTCAGTTATTGCATCTAATAATTTAAACAAAGCATTTGATGAAAATGATAATTCAAATATTAAGAGGTCAGTATGTATGCTTGCACTATCCTGTGGAAAGTGTCATTCCGCCTTTAGAAAAGTAAGATATGATAATTTAAAAAAAGAAGGCAGAGGTTGGACCGGAAGTTACGCAGCCTGCTGGAAATATAAAAATGAGCTTACTTTAAACTCTTCTGCTATTAGAGANTAAATTTAGCCAACTTTAAAAATACTTATACATTTCTGGATTGACTNATTAACTTTAACTTTATTTAGATTNATTACATCNTCATATATAACATTCGCGCCAAACTCACTCATTTCTTTCATCATAAGAGAACCTATATTTAATCTAATAATTTTCTCATAATATAAATTTAAAATTTGATCTGATTTAAATGNNATTTTACTATCTAAACTATTATTTTTTATTGTCATAAGTATGCCNTAACATTTTGCTACTTCTACTTTGTGTGCAGCTGACTCAATAGAATAAACTTTATTTAAAAGTGCATATAAAATTAATAAAGAATAAACTAGATATTTTGTGATTTTAGCCAATTAAGTATTCCCTCTCCTATTAAATCTGGAGAATCTTCTTGGATAAAGTGACTTCCNGGAACTGTTATTTCAGTTTGGTTTGGCCAAGTTCTACAATGCTCTCTCTGCTTACCAACTANAATTGCTCCTGGTTCTGCATTAATAAATAATTTAGGAACATGATTAATCTTAAAAAAATCAGAATATTGTTTTACTATATTTGTTACATCTTCTGGATAAGTATCAATTGGAATTTGATTAGGCCAATCTAAGGTAGGCCTTCTATCTTCTTTTTTAAGAAATGGCCTTCTATAAACATCCATTTCTTTTTCTGTTAAACCCCTTAATACTGATCCTGGAAGAACTTTTTCTACAAATATATTTTTTTCTATTACCATATTCTCTCCTGCATCTGATCTAAATGCTTGAAAAACAGGAGCTGACTTTTTATCCCAATCATCCCATGTTAATGGAGAGACAATTCCTTCCATATATACAATTCCTGCAACTCTATTAATGTTTCTTAACGCCCAATCAAAGCCAAGTGCCGAGCCCCAATCGTGAATAACTAATATTATCTTATCTCCTANATTTAATTTTTCTAATATTTCATTAAGCCATTTCCTATGCTCAATATATGTATACGTACCTGGACTGTTAGATTTTAATTTATCAGAATCTCCCATACCTATTAAGTCTGGCGCAACACACCTATAAGAATCTGTGAAATATGGTATAATATTTCTCCATAAATAAGACGAAGTTGGGTTACCATGAAGAAATAACATAGTTTCTCCTGATCCAATGTCTACNTATGACATATTTTTATCATTTATTAAAACTTTTGACTTTGGTAACTCTTCAGTATTCATAAAAAACCCCTTCTATTACTAATAACCTTTAAAATTAGGTTTTCTTTTTTCTACAAAAGCTTTTACACCCTCTTTCCCATCATGACCCTGAGCTCTAATATTTAAATTACGAGCTTCTTGCTCTAAATGGCTTTCTAATGAAGAAGAAAAGGTATCAGATAATAAGGTTTTAACTGCTCCATATGCTTTTGTAGCNCCTTTAGATAAGTTTAATGCCATTTCCATTACAGTTTTATGTAAATCCTCAGGTTTAACAACTTGATCAATTAAACCCATATCAAAAGCTTCATTTGCAGTAAGCCTCCTATTTGTAATCATAAGCTCTTTTGTTCTTTTTAAACCAATTAATCTAGGCATAATGTATGTCATAGAACCATCTGGAGATAAACCTGCAGCGGTATATGCAGCCGAAAATTTTGCAGTATCTGCAGAAATTATTATATCACCAGACAAAGCTAAACTTAAACCTCCTCCTGCTGCAGTCCCATTAATAGCCACTATAATAGGNTTTTCCATTCTATTCATTAAAGTTACAGCTAAATGAAAATATGTAGTCATATCTGTTATAAAAGGCCCTAAATTANCAGACTCNTCAACAAANGAATCTAAATCTCCTCCTGCACTAAACATAGCTCCATTTGCAGTAAAAATTACAGCTCTGATAGATTCGTCATGATGACAAGTTTTAAATGCTTCATATAAATCTTTTACTAAATTTAAATTAATTGTATTAGCATTATCAGGCCTGTTTAGNGTAACAGTAGCTATAGAATTATCTATTTCTAAAATAACATTTTTTTCTGACATTTATNATANCCTTTATTAATTAACTATTTTTTTTAAAATAAAAAATAAATGTATTAAACACAATCTAAAACTAAAATATATACGTAAATTTTGTATATGTATTTCGTATAAGTTCCCCTATTACATACGAAATATTTTTTGAAGTAGAAAAGTCATAGTCTATTTTTTAATAGATTATCTTTTCTACTTCTTTTATTTAACTTATAGTAGAGTAATGCAAATAACTTCATTAAATGTTATCCATAAACAAATATGGAATCTGCTAGAAAATGGAATAAATGACGCTTCTTCTCCATTTCATTTTCCTAATTTAGCTACAGTAGATATAGATGGAAATCCTACTTCAAGGACCGTAGTTCTAAGAAGTATTAACTATGATAACAAAACCATATCTTTTAATACTGATATTAGGTCAAATAAGTGGTTAGAAATGAATAANAANTCTAATGTAAATATACATATATATGATTTTAGTAAAAAANTACAAATTAGAATAAGAGGACAAGCTGTTTTAAATTATAATAATAAAGATTGGGATGATGCATGGAATGCTTCAACTATCATGGGTAAAGAATGCTATTCTACACCCTATAATCCCAGCACAATTATTGATGATCCAGAAATTATAGATAAAAATATTAAAGACATAAAATTAATAAGTAATGAATTAGATAAATTTAAAGTTAACTTTGGAAGAGTTAATATTAATATAAAATCTATTGATTGGTTATATTTATTATATTCTGGTCATAGAAGAGCTAAATTTACTTATAATGAAGGAATTAAAATGAGCTGGTTAGCTCCATGAAGACCATACTATTAATAATTTCATTAATTTATTTCAGTTTTATATATATTTCTTCGAGTAATGCTAAAGACATTATAACTGNAAAAAGAGTCTATCCTCCAAAATGTACTTTATTAAAAGAAACAAATGGTCTTTTATGTCCTAGAATTATTGAGGTAGAAGTTATTATTAATAGTGATATTAATAAACATTTGGTAAGATGCACTTTATTTAGTGAAGAAGAAGAAATTTTAGCTTTTGGTGAAGCTNTTCTATTTAAACCAGGAGGAAAAATATATTTAACTTTGAGAACAAGAACAAGAATACACGGNCTAACCCTTATTGCGGGTGCAAGATGCAGTTCCGACTCTTATTAACATTAATAATATATTTAAGTTTTCCAATAACTTTAAAATCTGATGAAAATATTATAGTAGAACATATTTATCCTCCTAAATGTACAATGTTGGAAGATAGTAAAGTATTGCTATGCCCTAGAGTCATGGAAGTAGATATAAAAATAAAANATGATACTGAAAAAAAATTAGTAAATTGTATATTATTAAGTGAGGAAAGTGAAATATTAGCTTTTGGTGAAAACTATATTTACCCCCCATTAGGCAAAATATATCTTACAATAAAGCAAAATAGGCGAAAAATTCATGAAATGAAATTAATAGCATCTGCAAAATGTGAATATAGTAAATAAGAAAATATTAAAAGTCTTTTTCAACCATTTCGCATATAAAGTGACCAATTATAATATGCATTTCTTGAATATGATTAACCTTATTAGAAGGCACATTTATAGAAATATTAACTAGCTTAGATAAAGTGCTCTCTTTCTTACCANTAAGTAATATTGAAGATACTCCAATCTNTTTACCTATTTTAACAGCCTTAATTACATTTTTACTTTCACCACTTGTAGAAATAGCAAATAATAAATCTTCCTTTTTAGCAAGTGCTATAACTTGTCTTTCAAAGACTTGATCATAACCCATATCATTTGCAACAGCGGTCAAGATAGAAGTATCTGTATTTAATGCAATAGCTGCTAATGGAGCTCTATCTTTTTTATATCTTCCTACAAACTCAGCACATAAGTGTTGGCTATCTGATGCAGACCCTCCGTTACCAAAAAAAATTATCTTTCCTCCACGACTAAAACATTTGTTTATATTTGTAATAGCTTCTTCTAGTTGAGGCATAACATTTAACTTTAAGTCTTTTAAATTTACGGAACATTCATCTATGTAAGTATTAAAGTCATTTTTCAATTTAAATTCCATAATTTTTATCTATAAAGTAGTATATTTTTATTATAGTCTATTTATAGCAAATTAATAGATTAAATTACTTAGGATTAAAACATTGAAAATATCNGTTAAACATAAAGAACAAGAGTTTTTTGCTGTTATTAAAGATATAGATATAAAAAANTTATCTGATGTAAATTTTTTAAAAATTAAAAATGCTGTTCAATCCTTTGGAGTGGTTGTTTTGAAAGATCAAGCAATTAATGACGAAGAACAAATTCTATTTTCACAAAGATTTGGAAAACTAGAAAAAGCTTTAGAGCAAGATACATTAAAAGGTATTAGCCCAGAAATAACTAGAATTTCTAATGTTGGAGCTAATAACGAGATATTGCCAATAGATAGTGAAAAAGTTATTTATGATAGAGGAAATAGATCTTGGCATACTGACTCTTCCTATAAAGATATTCCATCTAAAATTTCTATTTTAAGCGCAAGAGAAATTCCAACTGATGGAGGAGGAACAGAATATATAGATGCTAGATATGCTCTAGAAAATTGGGAAAATAAAAATAGAAAATATAATTTAAACCAACTTAAAAATGAAATTTGTGAACACTCTATAGTTTATTCAAGAATGGTTAATACTGGAGATATCTTTAATGATGATTATAAAAATAAAATGCCTTTTGTTAAACAAAGACTTATAAGAACTCATCCAACAACCAAACGCTCGGCTTTTTACGCTGGAAGCCATTGCAGCCATATTGTAGGTTGGGATTTAAATGAAAGTAGAAACCTTATTAAAGAAATTAATGAATGGATTACTGAAGCAGGAAAAATTATACAACATCAATGGAGCAATAATGAAATTGTTATGTGGGATAACAGAAGAGTTCTTCATAGAGGAACACCTTTTGATGAAAAAAGTTCAAGAAGAATAATGCATCGAACTACAGTAGCAGGAGATATACCAAGCTATAAAGAAAAAATTAATTTCTAACATGAAATTAGAAAATTATTTTCGTCCATTATAAACATTTATATTATTATCAGGTATCCATACTTTTTTTGGAGGAACATCTGTTTGCCAAAAAACATCTATTGGAATTCCGCCTCTAGGGTAGAAATATCCGCCAATTCTTAGCCAGACAGGTTTTATTTCTTTTTCTATTCTTTTAGCGATGTATAAGGTTACGTCTTCATGAAAAGCACCATGATTTCTAAAAGATTGAATAAATAATTTAAATGATTTTGATTCTAAGAGATACTTATTAGGAATATAATCTAATATAATATGTGCAAAATCAGGCTGCCCAGTTACTGGACATAAGGAAGTAAATTCTGGAGCGCTGAAACGTGCTACATATAACTTATCAGCATGCGGATTTTTAACCTTTTCTAGAACCGCTTTATCTGGACTATCAGCAAATATTGCTTTTTTTCCTAACTGCTTAATTTTATCCATTCTCTAAAGGCCCATCATATATACATCCTTCACCACTTTGATCTCTATGAACTTCTATTTTTTTTAAATTTGAAAATTTTAAAATTAATTTATCCCATATAAAGATACATAATCCTTCTAAAGTAGGGTTATCTAAACCTTTAACATTATTTAAAGTATGATGATCTAGCATGTTTTTTACTTCTGCACACTGTTCTGATATAAAACCTAAATCAGTTATCATATTGCTTTTATTTAAAGGTTTTCCCTCTATCCATACCCTTGCTCTAAAAGAATGCCCATGAATTCTTCCATAAGGGTGATCTTCTGAATAACCCTCTAAAACATGCGCCGCATCAAAAGTAAAATCTCTATAAATTAACATCTAATAACTACCTAATTCCAATTATTTTATGAGTTTGTATTGATACTCTCCATATAGGATTTTTCATACAATACTTCAAAGTTAAATTTGTATTATGAACCTTTAACTCTCCATCCATTGGCTGTAAACTAAAATTTTTAAAAGCATACTTTTCAAAGGTACTAGGTTTAACACCTATTTGAGGATAAACTAATTTTAATTCCTCTCCGCTCGTTTGTATTATCTTATTTCCACCTTTTGGACTAACACAAATCCAATCTATTTCTCTAGGAACCTTTATGGTTCCATTTGTTTCTATAGCAATTTCACAATCATATTTTTTTAATATATTAATTAAAGCTTTATCAACTTGAAGCATCGGCTCTCCTCCTGTTAATACAACAAAAGGTTTCTTATTTGAAGGCCAATAGGATAAAATGGCTTGAACTAACTCTTCGGCTCCAATAAATTTTCCACCTCCTATACCATTAGCTCCAATAAAATTTGTATCACAAAATGAACACTTAGCAGTTTCTCTATCTTTTTCCTTACCATTCCATAAATTACATCCAGAAAACCGGCAAAATACTGAAGCTCTTCCTGTATGAACTCCTTCACCTTGTACAGTATAAAATATTTCTTTAACAGAATATGTCATCTAGTATCTAACCATTCAATATAACCATTCTTTCTTAAAACACATGCTGGACAATTTCCGCAGCCATAGCCCCATTCATTAAAATTAGACCTGTCTCCAATATAACAAGTATGAGTATCATCTTTAAGAAGTTTAATAAACTTTTCACCTCCTAGTTTATAACTATAACTCCAAATATCTGATTTATTCATATCCATTAAAGGTGTATAGATATTAATTTCTTTATCTAATCCTAATGATAAAGTTTTAGCTTGGGCGTCCATAGTTTCTCTTCTACAGTCAGGATAACCTGAATAATCTGTATCACACATACCACCAATTAAGTTAAAAATATTTCTTCGCCAACCTAAAGCTGATGCCATATTAAAAAAAATTAGATTCCTTCCCGGAACAAATGTACTAGGTAATCCATTTTGTTGAACAAAAATTTCAGAATCTCTTGTAAGTGCTGTTTCAGATAATAAGCCGAGGGCAGGTATATCAATAATATGATCTTCACCTAGTTTGTTTTTACAAACAGAAAATATTTTTTTAATTTTAATTAATATTTTTTCTCTACATTTCATTTCAATTAAATGTCTTTGATCATAATTAAACCCTACTGTTTCTACATATTTAAAATTTTCGCATGCCCATAGTAAAGATACAGTACTATCTTGCCCTCCTGAAAATAAAACTAATGCTGATTTATCTAACAATTTTAACCTTACTAGCTATTTTAAAAATTTATATTATATATACATTATATGCTAAATATATAAGTATCTAAATTTTTTTTTGGGAGGTACCAATGNATAGAAGAAACTTTATTAAATTTAACTCATTACTGAGTTTAGCAACAGTATCTGGATTATATTTTCCTATATCAGTGTTTGCTGGAAACGATATAATGAATAGCTCATTAGCTGGAAAAATATTTTATACCAAAAACAATCCAGGAAGATGGGCAAAAAAGATAAATGGTCATTTACCAACTTTTATTAAAGATAATAATACTGTTGAGATTACCACTGGTCATGAAATGAATGGTTACGATCACTATATAATTAAACATATGTTATTTGACGAAAATTTTATGCTAATTAAAGAAGTTATGTTTAACCCTGAAAATGATGTACCAATTTCTGTTCATGATATAAGTAAATTAAAGAATAAAATTTATGGGCTAAGTCTTTGTAATAAACATGATGCATGGCTTAATTCTTATAGAATATAAAGGGTAAATTGCTAAAAAAGTATTTTTTATTATTAATAACTATATTTTACTGTTTTATTTATAATAGTAATGCTTTTTCACAAAAATTCCAGATAACTATTGAAGGATATTTATCTGGAATTAAAGTAGGAGAATCTATAGCTACACTTGAATTAAATAATAGTAAATATAGTATGTTAGTAAATTCAACTACAACTGGCATAACAAAATTACTTTATCCTTGGAAACAAGAAATTAAGATTTTAGGTCAAATCAATAACAATATTATTGAACCATCATTCTATAATATAAGCGATATAAGAGATGATAATAAATACGGCCATATGCATATTATATATAAAAATGGCATACCCATTATCAAATCATCTAATCCTGATTATAAAAATGACACAAGAAGAGAAAAAGTTTCAAAAAAATTACTTCTAAACTCTTTAGATCCTGTTAATTCCTTAATCTCATTGGGCTTATTAATCAATAAAAGTAAGAATTGTGATCATGAAATAAAAATTTTTGATGGTAGAAGAAGATTTAATTTAAAATATTCTTTAATTGAAATAAATACAGACACTATTTCTTGCAAGCTAAATATTATAAGAGTAGCTGGATATAGTGAAAAAGAGCTTAAAAAGCATCCTAAAGAAGGAATTATCGTATTAAAAAAAATCTCTAATACTCATAATATTTATTTTCCAATACAAGTTAAAATCCCTCTAATAATTGGTTCTTTTTTTGTTAATTTAAAAACAAACTTAATATTGCAATAGTAAATAAATATAGTTTAATATAAGATTTTGTTATATTGATAAGCTACCATTATACGTAATATTTAAATTGAGGAGATTAATATTGAAAGCTCTCGTATGTAAAGAATTTGGTCCTGCAGAAAATTTAAAAGTTGAAGAAATAAATGATCCTATTCTAAGTTCAGAAGAGGTATGTATTAAAGTACATGCTGCAGGAGTAAACTTTCCGGATATATTAATCGTAGAAGGAAAGTATCAGGTTAAACCTGCTTTTCCATTTGCACCAGGTGCAGAAGCTGCTGGAGAAATAGTAGCTATTGGTCAAAATGTAAAAAATTATAAAGTTGGACAAAGAGTTATAGCAATGACAGGCCATGGTGCGTTTGCTGAGTTAGTAAAAACAGTGCAAAAAAAATTAATACCCTTAAATGATAAAGTGGATTATGAAACTGCTTCAATCTTACCTATGGTATATGGTACGTCAGCTCATGCACTTATTCAAAGAGGAAAATTGCAAAAAGGTGAAATACTTCTCGTTCATGGCGCAGCTGGAGGAGTGGGGTTAGCAGCCGTAGAAATTGGTAAAGCAATGGGAGCTAAAGTTATAGCTACAGCAAGCACAGATGAAAAATGTCAGGTAGCTAGAGAACATGGAGCAGATGAAACAATAAATTATTCTAATGGAGAATTTAAAGATATTGTGAAATCAATGACAGATGGCAAAGGAGCTGATGTTATATATGATCCAGTTGGGGGTGATGTCTTTGATCAATCTCTTAGGTGCATTGCCTGGGAAGGAAGATTATTAGTAATTGGTTTTACTTCTGGAAGAATACCTTCAGCTCCAGCAAACTTAGCTTTGTTAAAGTCTTGCGCTATAGTTGGAGTCTTTTGGGGAGCATTTGTAGAAAGAACACCTCATCTAAACTTAGAAAATTTTGATAAACTTTATGAATGGATTGAGGCAGGTTATATTAAACCTAGAATATCTATGAAAGTGCCGTTAGAAAAAACACTAGATGCTATGAAAGCTATAGCTAATAGAAAAATTATAGGGAAAGCTATAGTAAAAATTTAATTATAATGAAGATATAAAATCTAAAAGTGCTTCAATAACTTCTTCAGGTTTTTCTTGTTGAACCCAATGCCCTGCATTATCAATAAGTAAAATTTTCTGC
>NYVM01000049.1 GCA_002684605.1 Candidatus Pelagibacterales bacterium
AATGTGCCTATGTATTTTGTTAGAAGAAATGGGCAATATATAAATTGTGCAGGAGAATCTTTTAAAAAATTTATGCTAGGGCAGCTCAAAAGTTTACCTAAAGAAAAACCAACAATATTAGATTGGGAAGATCATATTAGTACAATTTTTACTGAAGTAAGGCTTAAACAATATATAGAGTTTAGAGGAGCAGATTCTGGTCCCTGGAGAAGTTTATGTGCATTGCCTGCTCTTTGGGTAGGGCTGCTTTATGATAATGACGCATTAAATGAAGCTGAAAGTTTAGCCAAGAGTTGGTCTCTTGAGATGTATAATAAAGCTTACAAAGAAGTGCCAAAATATGGATTGGATCTTTTAATAAANAAAAGGTCTATAAATGANTATGCCAAAGAATTAATTGCAATTTCTAAAAGAGGNTTAAAAAAAAGAAGTATGTTGGATGCTACGGGTAATGATGAAAGCGGATATTTAAATCAACTAGAAGANATTACAAGGTCAGGAAAAAACCAAGCTAAAAGAATGTTATCTATATGGAATAATGAGAGTGATGAAGGCCTAAAACGCATATATGAAAAATATTCTTATTAAGAAATATTAAACTAGCTAGTCTCTGTTCCTCCAACTGTCAAACCATCTATTTTTAAAGTAGGTTGACCAACGCCAACTGGAACACCTTGACCATTTTTTCCACATGTTCCTATACCAGGGTCTAATTCCATATCATTACCAATCATTGANACTTTCTTAAGNACGTCAAATCCAGAGCCTATTAATGTTGCTCCTTTAACAGGGTCAGTAATTTTTCCATCTTCGATTTTATAAGCTTCACTTGCAGAAAAAACAAATTTGCCATTTGTAATATCAACTTGTCCTCCAGCAAAAGATTTAGCATAAATACCATNTTTTGTGCTTTCTAGTATTTCATNAGGATCTTTATCACCGGAAACCATTATGGTATTACGCATTCTAGGCATAGGCTGATGAGCATAAGATTGCCTTCTACCATTTCCTGTAGATTTTGTACTCATTAATCTTGCATTTAACCTATCTTGCATATAGCCTACTAACTTTCCTTTTTCGATTAGTACAGTTTTTTCAGTAGGTGTTCCTTCATCATCAATTGAAAGAGATCCTCTTTTAGAGTCAATTGTACCATCATCTATAACTGTAACCCCATCTGTTGCAACTTTCTCTCCCATGAGGTGTGAAAAAACACTAGTTTTCTTTCTATTAAAATCTCCTTCTAACCCATGTCCAATTGCTTCATGNAGTAATATTCCTGGCCAACCTGGCCCAAGTACTACAGTCATTTCTCCGGCTGGTGCAGGTTTTGCTTCTATCATTATTAGAGCTTGTCTTAGAGCCTCATCTACATGGTATTTCCAATTTTTTTCATCTAGAAGAAGATCATAGCCATATCTACCACCTGACCCATAAGAGCCTGTTTCCATCTTATTTTTATTTTTTACNGTTATGTTCACACCTAGCCTTACTAAAGGCCTTATATCATCTAACATTTGACCATCTGCTCTTAAAATACGAACAGCTTCCCATGAAGAAGCTAATGATACGCTAACTTGTTCAACTTTATTATTAAGAGAACGTGCGTATTCATTAATATTTTGAAGTACTTTAACTTTTTCTTTAAACTCTACTGAAGATATAGGATTGTCAGGTTTATAAAAACTTCGATTACTTCTTATTGGAGAAACATCTATTTCTTTATGATCTTTTGAGATTACATCNTGTACAGTTTTAGAGGCTCTCTTTAAAGTTTCTTTTGAGATTTCAGAAGCATGAGCATAACCTACAACTTCTCCCGATAAAGATCTTAATCCAAANCCTATATCTTTACTTGAGTTTGCCATTTTTAATTTNCCATCNTCAAAGGAAAAGCTTTCGTTTTCAGAAGACTGCATGTAAAGTTCACCATCTTCTGCTCCGGACAAAGCATTGGATACTACTTTTTCAGTATATGATTTACTAATATCATTATTTTCAAAAAATATTTTGTCTAAGTTGTTCATATTATNCATTAATTNCTCCCACANACATATACTTACATAACTGCTAAATTAGATTAATTTTTTTTCATAAATTCATTAATTATTTTAGACACAAAAATATTTTCTTTTTCTAAACCTATAGTAATTCTTAAGAACTCAGGTAAACCGTATTCAGCTACTTTTCTAACAAAAATATTATTTTTCTCTAAATAATCATAGCATGCATTAGCTTGCTTGGTATTATTAAATTTAGCTAAAACAAAATTGCCAACTCCTGGAATTATTTCTATNCCATTTTTTTGTAGTTCTTTTTCTATAAACGGCTTCCAAATATTATTATGATTTATAGCGTCATCTATAAATTTTGTATCGTGGAGAGCAGCAATTGCTGCTTGTTGTGCAATAGTATTAATATTAAATGGAAGTCTAATTCTATTTAAAAGTTCTACTACTTCTTTTGATGCATATGCCCATCCAATCCTAAGCGCAGCTANACCATANATCTTAGAAAAAGTTCTTGTACATATAATATTATTATATATATGTGCAAGCTCTATGCCATTTGTATAATCTTCCCTGTCTACATATTCTGCATAAGCGGAGTCTATTACTAAAAGGCAATCATTAGGCAGCTCTTCTCTTAATGTAATAAGTTCTTTTCGAGTTAAGTAGGTTCCAGTAGGATTATTAGGATTTGCAATAAAGCAAACCTTTGTTTCTTTAGAGCATACTTTTAATATTTCTTTTACATCTGCTTTATAATTTATTTCAGAAGCAACTATTGGATTGGCACCAGCGGCTTTAGTAGCAATAGGATATACTAAAAAGCCATGCTTACTATATAGTATTTCATCACCAGGCCCTGCAAAACAATTTGCAATCATTGATAAAATCTCATCTGATCCATTTCCACAAATAATATTATCTATATTTATATTATGAAAATTTCCTATTGCCTTTCTTAATTCTTGAGAGCTTCCGTCAGGATAGCGAGCTAAATTACCAGAAGAATTCTTTATTATTTTTAAGGCTTTATTAGAAGTTCCTAAAGGCGTTTCATTAGAAGATAATTTAATAACTAATTTATTATTTAAAGATCCAGATTTTCCTGGAATATATGGAGCTATATCTAATATTGATTTTTTTGGTTTAATTGTAATGTTTTGTCTCCTAATTTTATTGTAATATTTTTTCAATAGTTTTTAACAAAATATTATTAGTTTGTTCATTATATCCATGAATTACATAAGGAACAAATGAGGTAATTGCATTTTTGTCATTTTGTGTCTCTAAATTATTAATTGAACAATATATTATAGGAGTAATTATATCTTTGACAACTTTAATAGTTTCAGAAATTGCGACAAAATTATAATTAATTATAACTATTAGATCTGCTTTTTTTGAGGCACTTAATAAAGCTTTAGCAGATGATTCGTCGTCTTTTATTATAATATTAGTTATAGACATATTATTTTTATTTAATAATTCATTATTATCTTCTAAAGAGAATGAATCTGAAATGATATAAATAGTTTTATTGGTCATGTTTCTTCCATATATAATAAATTTGCTTCTCCTAGTTTTGGAGCAGATTTAATCACATCTTTTGTTTTCCATGTAGGTGCAAGGAGAGTTGGTATTGCTAATATTTTTTCTGTTCCTAATCTCATTTCTGCAGTTAATAACTCTCTTTCTATTATTTGAGCATTTGACATTGCTTCTTTTAAGGAGCTAACTATTGAGCAACATATATTATCTTCTTTAGATAAAGTTTCTTTCCAATATTCTGTTTCTTTCTCTTTTATTAATTTAATAATTGCTACTTTTGTAGCATTTGGATTAATACTATCATCAATAAATTCTTGTGGTAAATTAATAACCTCACAAAATCGAAGCCAGAATTTTTCTTCTAATGCTCCTAAGGCTATATAGCCTTTATTTAATGTCTCATAAATACCGTAGCGAGGACTGGCGCCAGTTAACTGTAAGTCTCCTCCTTCTGCGTAATAATTTTTTGCAGTTAAGCCTAATGCCATCCACATGAATGGAAAAAGGTTGTCAGTCATAGAAATGTCTAAAAATTTTCCTTGTCCTGTTTTTTCTACTTCTCTTAGAGCTAACAAAATATTGATAACAGCAGGATAGCTTCCCCCTGCAATATCGGCTATTTGTGTATTAGGCATAGCTGGTGCTCCATCTTTTTCTCTTGATAATGATAGTAAGCCAGACTCTGCCATATAATTTAAATCATGCGCAGCTACGAGCTTTTTAGGCCCAGTTTGACCATAGCCTGTTATTGAGCAATGAATAATATTAGGTTTGATTTTCAATAGGCTATTAAAATCTAGGCCTAAACGTTTCATTACTCCGGGCCTAAATTGGTCTATAACTATATCTGCAGATTTGATTAAATTTATAACCTTATTGTATCCTTCTTTAGATTTTATATCTAATTCTATTGATCTTTTTCCTTTATTTAGCAGTCCAAATAAAACACTTTCACCTTCTATAAATGGGGGAGACCTTCTCATATCTTCGCCTCCCGGCCTTTCTATTTTAATAACTTCTGCTCCGGCTTCCGCAAGGATTAATGTTGCCATCGGCCCAGGTAGTAAAGTAGATAAGTCTATTATTTTAATACCATCTAATGGTTTCATAAAACTCTCCATATATATTACTATATAATAATTTAAATATTATAGTAGACAATTTTATATAAAGTTTTATTTTTATACCAACTAGTATTTTAAAATTGACAATAATATGTTTATATAGTTTATTCAGATATTAACATATGTTGGTTTATTAATATAAGTCTATTATATTAAGTATATAAAATGTGAATATGAATAGTTTTTATATTTTTTTTACGGCCTGCCTAGCAATACTAGAATAAATTTATTGTTGCTCTTTATGGCAGCTTTAAATATGGCGAGGTTTAACTAAGAGTTAAGATAAAGTAATTATGTTAAGGAAAACAGAATAATGTATTTTAAATTATTTATATTAATAGTTATAAACTTTTATTTTTTTGTAAATACTACCTATTCTAATAATGATATAAATAACTATAAAATAGTGGGTGATACAATACCTCTATCTTTAACGTCATCAAATGGAGATTTTGAGAGAGGTCGTGATATAGCTCTTTCGAGAGAAGGTAATTGTTTGGCTTGTCATGTAGTGCCTAATATTGATGATAAATTTCAAGGAAATATTGGTCCTAGTTTGGCAGGTGTTGGAAATCGTTATACATTAGGAGAGTTGAGACTGAGGTTAGTTGATCCATACATAATTAATCCTAGTACATTAATGCCTGCTTTTTTTAAAACTGAAGGTTTGAATAGGGTTGATGAAAATTATANGGGAAAACCAATATTAACTGCGCAGCAAATTGAAGATGTTATAAGTTGGTTGGTAACTTTAAAAAGTAATTAAGTACAAGGCTATAATATGAGTATTAAAAAAAATATTTTAACGAGAAGAGCAGTTTTTGGCTTAATAACCGGTTTTATATATACATCATATTCAAAATTTTCACTCGCAGATCAGAAAGTAGGTAGTCCATTTAGAGATCGTTTCCAAACTTATCGGCAAACGTTTAGGATAGAACCTGATCCAGAAGAAGCCAAAAGAATCTTAAGAAATATTATTAAAGGAAGAGAAGTTAGAAAAGNTCTTATCTCCTTAAAAGCACCAGATATTGCAGAAAATGGAAATACAGTTCCTATTAGTTTTGAAGTAGAATGTTCAATGGAAGGCCAAGATTATCCTAATGTAGTACATATACTAGTGCTCGATAATCCTTTTCCAGAGATAGCAAAATTTTATTTTTCACCTGAATCTGGAGAGGCAAGTGTTGATATACGAATAAGGATGAGAACTAGCTCAGATATTATAGTAGTTGCAGAAATGCAAGATGGCACAGTTGGAGAGACCAAGTCTTTTGTAGATGTTACAATAGGAGCTTGCAGTTAATGGCAAATGAAGTAAGAAAAAATTGGAGAAGGAGGTTAAAGGTCCCGGCTACAGCTTTAAAAGGTGAAATTATTACTATTAAAACTATGGCGGAGCATATNATGGAGCCAGGTGTTAGACGTGATCCAGAAACTGGTGTTATATATCCAAAAAAAATAATAGACCTTGTAATTTGTCGTTTTAATGGCAAGCAGTTTTATAAAACTCATTGGTATTCTGGAGTATCTGCTAACCCATTTATGGCATTTAAAATGAAAGCAATTACATCCGGTTTATTAGAAGTTGAGTGGATAGATGATTATGGACAATCTAGTTATAAAAAAGCAGTAATTATAGTATATGATAAAAATGGAAAAGAAATTATTCCTGTTAAGTTAGATAAAGCAAGTTCTGTTAAAGAAGTATTATAATATGCTTATTAATAAAATTGTTTTATTTATTCTAATTTCAATATTTTCGTCGAACGTTTTTTCTGAAGAAGTTTTAGATAAAACATTATATAAAAAACCATATGCAAATAATGAATTAAAATCTGGCCAATATTTTTCAAAAAAAGAAACTAGAAGCATGGAAATAGAGGAGTTTGAAAACCCAGGAATGATATGGGTGGAAAGAGGAAAAGAATTATTTGATAATAAAGAAGAAAAAAATAAGATTTCATGCTCATCTTGTCATAAACAGGATGCGAATTCTTTGATGGGAGTTGCAGCTACTTACCCCAAAGTACATAAAAAAAAATTAATTAATATAGAACAAAAGATCAATATGTGCCGTACAAATTATATGAATGTAGAGGAATACAAATTAGAAAGCATTAACTTATTATCTTTATCTAGTTACATATCATATATATCTAAGGGTATANCTATGAATGTTAGTGTTANAGGAAAAGCAAAAAAATATTTTATAAAAGGAAAAGAAATGTTCTACCAGCGGATAGGGCAAATGAATTTAGCATGTAATCAATGTCATGATGAAATGGCGGGAAGTTATTTAAGAGCAGAAAGAATAAGTCAAGGGCATATAAATGGTTTTCCATCTTATCTCATGAGATGGGAAAGTATTGCATCAGTTCATCGAAGGTTTCAATTCTGTAATAATCAAGCAAGAGCAAAGCCTTTAGAAATAGGGCATGAAGATTATAATGCATTACAGCTTTATATTGCATGGAGAGGAAATAGTCTCCCATTAGAAAGCCCATCAGTTAGAAGATAGTAAAGATATAAATATAGATATTAGGAGAAATAAATGAATATACAAAAACCAACTAATTCAGTTTTAGATTTAATAGGAAATACACCTTTATTAGAAGTAATTAATATAGATACGGGGCCATGTAAGTTATATTTAAAATTAGAATCTCAAAACCCTGGAGGTTCAATAAAAGATAGGCCTGCAAAATATATGATAGAAGATGCAGAGAAAAGTGGAAAATTAACTAAGGGTGGGTTAATTATTGAAGCTACTGCTGGTAATACAGGAATAGGTTTAGCATTAATTGCTCTTTTACGAGGCTATAAGTGTTTAATAGTGGTGCCTGATAAAATGGCAAAAGAAAAAATTATACATTTAGAAGCGCTAGGTGCAGAGGTTATAATTACGCGTTCTGATGTAGAAAAAGGTCATCCTGAATATTATGCAGATTTAGCTTTATCTATAGCAGAAAAGAATGAAGGATCGCTTTATATTAATCAATTTGGAAATCAAGCTAATTTAAATGCGCATTATGAATGGACAGGGCCAGAAATATTAGAACAATTATCTAATAAAGTAGATGCTTTTTGTGCAGGCGTAGGTACTGGAGGAACAATAACTGGAGTAGGAAAAGCTCTGAAAGAAGTTAATAAAGATTGTGATATTGTTTTAGCAGATCCAGTTGGATCCATACTTGAGCCTAAATTTAAAACAGGTGTAATCCCTGACCATGTAGGTAGTTGGCTAGTTGAGGGAATAGGAGAGGATTATATTCCTCCATTATTAGATTTTGAACTTATAACCCATGCTTATGCTATTTCTGATAAAGAAGCACTTGATACTTGCCATTTAATCCTTCAAAAAGAAGGNGTATTATCAGGCAGTTCAAGTGGAACATTAATATCTGCAGCATTAAAATATTGTAGAGAGCAAACTAAATCTAAAAATGTTGTTACATTAGTTTGTGATACTGGTAATAAGTATCTAAAGATTTANGATAAAAAATGGTTAGTTGAAAATAAATATAATTAACATATTAATATAGNCNATAATAAATAAAACANAGATAAAGGATTTCATAATGGTTTCAAACCTCCCAAAATCAAAGTTTGCTACTAGAACTATTCATGCAGGTCAATCTCCAGACCCTTCAACTGGAGCAATTATGACTCCTATTTATGCTTCATCTACTTTTGTACAAGATAGTCCTGGTGTTCATAAAGGTTATGAATATGCTAGAACGGGAAACCCTACACGTAAAGCATATGAGATGTGCATGGCAGACCTAGAAGGAGGAGTAGATGCGTATGCTTTTGCTTCAGGATTATCTGCTGCTGATACTGTTCTTTCCTTGCTGGATTCTGGTGATGAAGTCTTAGCTATGGATGACTTATATGGGGGTTCCAGAAGGTTATTTGAGAATGTTAGAAAAAGAACATCAAATCTACATTTTATTTTTGGAGATTTATCAGATAATTCAAAAATTGAAAGTTTAATTACTAAAAATACAAAAATGATTTGGGTGGAGACTCCTACAAATCCTATGCTAAAAATAGTAGACCTTGAATATTTAGCAAAAATAGCAAAAAAATATAATATTATTACAGTCGCAGATAATACTTTTTGTAGTCCTTATATACAAAGGCCTATAGAGCATGGATTCGATTTGGTTATTCACTCTGCTACTAAATTTCTTAATGGGCATTCAGACATGGTTGGAGGAATAGTAGTATGTGCTTTAAAAGAGCATAGTGAACAGATTGCTTATTTACAAAATTCTATTGGAGCTATTCAAGGGCCTTTTGATGCTTTTTTAGCACTTAGAGGTTTAAAAACTTTATCCTTAAGGATGGAAAGGCATTGTAGTAATGCTATGCAAATTGCAGAATATCTTACTAAACAAAACTTTATTAAGCATGTTTATTATCCTGGTTTAAAAAATCATAGCGGGCATGAGATAGCAAAAAAGCAAATGAATGGATATGGAGGAATAGTAACCTGCGTATTATCAGGCGGCCTAGAAGCTGCGAAAAGATTTTTAGAAACATGTCAAATATTTCAATTAGCTGAGTCTTTGGGTGGTGTGGAGAGTTTAATAGAACATCCTGCAATAATGACACACGCAGCAGTGCCTGAAGATGTAAGAAACGAATTAGGAATTGAAGATGGTTTAATCCGATTATCTGTAGGAGTAGAAGATATAGATGATTTGATTAATGATTTAGATAGAGCTATTTTGGCAGTTAAGGATATATAATACATGAAGTTTCTATATTTGATTAGGCACGCAAAAGCAGAGCCATTTATAGAGGGCACAGAAGATCATGATNGAAAACTAAGTAATAAGGGAATACAAAGAGCTAATAATCTAGCCTCTTGGTTAAGTAAAAAAACTCCTATTCTTCAAGAACTGCATTTCTCGTCATCAATTAGAACCATCCAAACTGCGGATATTGTATCAAAAGCTTTATCAGATAATTTATTAAAATTTGAAGATCCTAAATTATATGGTGCTACACCTGAAGTTTTACTTAATTATCTCGNATTTATGGATGATAACATAGATAGTTTAGGAGTTATTGCTCATCAACCTGGGTTAAAAGAATTAGCTATATCATTAATTATGAATTATGCAGAAGGAATGGATAAAGTTTTGAATAAAAGTTTTTCTACATCTAATGCATTTAGTATAGGTTTGAATATTAAAAGATGGGACCAAATATCTAATAGAATTGGTATATTAATAGACTATTATGATTCAAAAAAAATAATATAAATTTATTTATTTTTATTGAAAAGCAGATATCTAGAAATTTCTTCTAGGTCATCTTTAATTAGGTAGCTGGTACCATTTTCAATTATTTTAGACATCTCTTTTCCAGCAAAATCGCCATTAGGCTTTATTCCTGTTTGTAAAAAAAATACAATATCAGATTCAGACCAGGAACCTATGCCTTTCACTTTGTCTTTAGAAATATTAGGAGACCCATCATTCAGTAGTTTTTTAGTCTCTATTTTACCATTTAGGTTTTCATGGTTTTTTATTATTGAAAACCAAGTCCTCGGAGAATGACATGCACTGCAATGCGTAATGGCTTTAATAAGATATTCTCCTCGATTTTTATTGGTAATATCTAAATCTATTTTATTATTTTTTTGTATGATTCTATTTATTATTCTCCATAGCCATAAAGACTCTCTGATCTTATAAGGAAATTTTAAATCATGAGGCAATTTTTTATTTTTTATTGCAGGAATATTATTTAAGTAAGAAAAAATATCCAGAATATCAGTTTCTTGCATATTAGAATACCAGCTATAAGGAAAAGCAGGATAATATGGTTTTTGAGATGGACTTATNCCATGNTTCATGGCTTCTATAAATTCTCTTTNTGACCATTTGCCAATGCCACTTGTCATATCTTTAGTTATATTAGGAGTAATAAAAGTGCCGTATTTTGTTTGAATTTTATAGCCACCACCAAAAGGNTTATTAGGGTCACTAGTATGGCATCCGAANCAACCTGCTGCATAGGCCAATATTTTTCCATTTTCATTACTAAGAGATATTTCAGTAGATATTAAAAAAATGAAACTTATAATATATAAATATTTAATTTTTCTTTTTTCTAAACTTATCGTGACATGCTCCACAAGACTTTCCTAATGCACCTAAGCTTTTAGCANTATTCTGATTATTGCCTGATTCAGCAGCTTTTACTAAATCTTTAGTTTTTTCAATAGATTGCAACATAGATTTTTGAAACAATTCTTTCTCAACCCAAATAGAATCAAGTGATTTAGTTTTTGGTGAATCACTAGCTTGAGTATTTATTGGAAATATTTTTTCAATATTTATGCTCGATAANGTTAAGAGCATTGATTGAGAATGGGGAAGAATATCTTCATTTATAGATACCTTACCTTTTAGGTTGGCGGCTATAATAGAGATATGATTGCCTAAAGATTTCATAATATTTATCCTATACTTAATAATATCTTCTGCATTTTGTGCAAAGGCTGAGCTGCTTAATATAGCTGACAACAAAAATGTAGTGATAAATATAATTTTTATCAAATAATCCTCCCAAGATTAAATATTAACACTAGACTTAATATCTTACTTACATATTATATCTAAACTAATTTTAAGTACAGTTTTGGAGTAGAAATGTTAAATCTTGCGGCAACTTTAGAGTATAGTGCTAAAACTAATCCTAATGATCCGGCCTTATATTTTTCTGGCAAGGAGATTTCATATAAAGAAGTTAATATTATGGCAAATAAAATTGCTAATGGATTATTAAGTTCAGGAATAAAAAGAGGAGATAGAGTTGCATTATGTTGCCCCAATATACCTCAATTTATTTTTGCATATTTTGGAATTTTAAAAGCCGGTTGTGTAGTTTTACCTTTTAATGTTTTATTAAAAAATAGTGAGATAGAATTTATTTTAGATAATTCTCAAGCTAGTGCTATTATTTGTTTTGAAGGTACTGCCGAATTATCTATTGCTAATGAAGTTAAAAAAGCTTTTGAAAAATCTAATTCATGTCAAAAAATGTGGGTTATTAAATCTTTAGACAATTTTNCCCTAGATAAAAACATATTTGATTTTTCATTGTTAACTAATTCTGAAGATAATGATTTTAATACTGTACAATGTTCTTCTGAGGATACTGCAATCATTTTATATACTTCTGGGACTACTGGAAAACCAAAGGGTGCTGAACTTACACATGCAAATATATTATTTAATGCAAATATNGGTAAGGATTTAGTTAACATAACTAGGACAGATAAAGTTATCATGTCATTACCTTTATTTCATGTGTATGGTCAGGTGGTAATGATGCTTAGTGCAATTTTAAGTGGAGCAAGTTTAATAGTTATGCCGCGCTTTGATCCTATAGAAGTGTTAAAGGCTATGGAAGAGTTCAAGGCAACAGTATTTGGAGGTGTTCCAACTATGTATTGGGCTTTGCTTAATAGTGNAGATGAATCAAATGTAGATATGAATGTAATATCTAGTAATTTAAGGATTTGTTCAGCTGGAGGATCTTCTCTTCCGATAGAAGTGCTAAAGAATTTTGAAGAGCGTTTTAAGGTTCCCATACTTGAAGGTTATGGCCTTTCTGAAACTTCTCCTGCTATCACTTTTAATCACTTAGGCCGAGAGAGAAAACCTGGATCTGTAGGACAGCCTGTTTGGGGAATAGAAATCAAAGTGGTTGATGAGGACGATAAAGAAGTAAAAACAAAAGATANAGGAGAAATTATTGTAAGAGGTCATGCAGTTATGAAGGGTTATTACAATAATCCAGAAGGTACAAAAAATGCTCTTAAGAATGGATGGTTTTATACAGGTGATATAGGGTATTATGATGAAGATGGTTATCTATATATAGTGGATAGGGTAAAGGATATGATTATTAGAGGAGGATATAATGTTTATCCTCGCGAGCTTGAGGAAGTTCTTATCAAGCATCCTGCAGTTTCTCTAGTGGCTGTAATTGGTATACCCCATGATGAGTGGGGGGAGGAAATCAAAGCATGTATTGTTTTGAAAAATGAAGTGACTTGTTCTAAAGAGGACATTATTNATTTTGCTAAATCTAATATTGCAGCTTATAAGTANCCGAGAATAGTAGATTTTTATGATTCTTTACCATTAAATGCTACTGGAAAAATTTTAAAAACTGAATTACGAAATTTGTAAATATTAAAATGAAACGNATTATTTTAGCTCAACCTAGAGGTTTTTGTGCAGGAGTGCATCGTGCAGTAGATATAGTTGAAAAAGCTATAGAAAAATATAATGCACCAATATATGTTAGGCATGAAATTGTTCATAATAAACATGTAGTTGATAGTTTAACTAATAAAGGTGCAGTATTTGTAGATGAAATATCTGATATACCAAAAGGTTCTAATACAATTTTTAGTGCTCATGGTGTTTCAGATAGTGTTGAANCTGCTGCTATAAATAAATCATTAACTGTAGTAGATGCAACATGTCCACTCGTAAAAAAAGTTCATATTGAAGCTATTAAATATAATAATCAAGGCTATAAAATAATTTTAATTGGGCATAAGGGGCATCCAGAAGTTGAAGGCACAGCTGGAAGAGTTCCAGGTGGAGTAGAGGTTGTTGAGACAGTCGAACAAATAAAAAATTTAGGTTATTCACAAGATGACAAATTAGCATATGTAACACAAACAACTTTATCAGTAGATGATACTAAGAAGATTATTGATGCTTTAAAAATAAAGTACCCTTTAATAAAAGGACCGGATACTAGAGATATATGTTATGCGACGCAAAACAGACAAAAAGCAGTAAGAGAATTAGCAAAATGTAGTGATGTTGTTTTAGTGTTAGGAAATAATAATAGCTCAAATAGTGTAAGGTTAGCAGAAATTTCTGCCTTGACTGGAGTGCCAACATATAGAATAGCAGATAAGAGTGAAATTAATATAGAATTAATTAAAGAATTTGATGTAATTGGAATNACAGCTGGGGCATCAACTCCGGAAGTTCTCGTAAAAGATTTAATAAGTTTTATAAAACAAAGCTGTAATCAAAATATAGCTGNAGAAGTATTAGATGGTGCCGAAGAAAAGGTGAACTTTAAATTGCCTGAAATATTTAATGATTAGACTATTTATATAAACTTAATNGCTCTATTTACTATAGAATTTGCATCCATATTAGCGTTTTTATACATCTTTTCTGGTTTTGCATGATCAATAAATTTATCCGGAAAAACAATAGATTGAATATTAGAGTTAATTCTAAGTAAATTATTATTGGATAAATATTGCATCACATGTGACCCAAAACCTCCAACCACTCCTTCTTCTATGGTAATAAGAATATCATGATTAGATATTAAATTTTTTATTAACTGAGTATCTAGAGGCTTACAAAAACGAGCATCAGCCACTGTTGTACTTAACCCTTTTTCATCTAATAATTTTGCTGCTTCTAATGATTCGTATAACCTTGCTCCAAAAGATAAAATAGCAATTTTACTTCCTTTCTTAACAATTCTTCCTTTTCCTATAGGCAATGGTTTAATTATCTTATCTAATTTTAGTCCAACGCTATTTCCTCTTGGATATCTAAATGCAGAAGGTCTATCGTTGATATTAGAAGCAGTTAAAACCATGCGCCTAAGTTCATTTTCATCAGAAGCTGCCATTAAAACCATTTTTGGAAGGTTTGCTAAAAATGCTATATCAAATGAACCTGCATGTGTTGCTCCATCTGCCCCTACTAATCCAGCCCTATCAATAGCAAATCNTACAGGCAATTCTTGAATAGCTACGTCATGTATTATCTGATCATAAGCTCTNTGCAAGAAAGTAGAGTATATTGTCGCAAAAGGCTTCATTCCTTCTGTTGCTAATCCGGCAGCAAAAGTTACAGCATGTTGCTCAGCAATNCCAACATCAAANANTCNATNNGGNAATTNNTNNNCAAANANATCNANNCCNGTNCCNNNNGGCATAGCTGCTGTAATANCAACNATNTTNNTATCTTTTTTNGCTAACTCGGCGAGTGTTTTAGAAAATATAGAAGTATAACTTGGAGGTCCTTTTTCAGAGGCATCTTGGGTACCTGTTTTAATATTGAATTTAGATACTCCATGGAATTTATCTAAACTTTTTTCAGCAGGAGTATAGCCATAACCTTTTTGAGTTACTACGTGGACTAAAATAGGACCTTGTTCACGCTTGTCTCTTATATTTTTAAGAATAGGAATTAAGTGTTGTATATTGTGACCATCAATAGGACCAATATAGTAAAAACCTAGTTCTTCAAAAAGTGTACCACCAGTTACTATCCCTCGAGCATATTCTTCCGCTCTTCTTGCCGTATTTGCAATAGGCCGTGGAAGCCTTTTTGCTACTTGGCTAGCTACTTCTCTTAAGCTTCTATAAGAAGAAGATGAAATTAATTTAGAAAGGTAGGCACTCATAGCACCAACAGGTGGAGCTATCGACATGTCGTTATCATTTAATATCACGATAAGTGGTAATTTCATAGATCCTGCATTATTCATGGCTTCATAAGCCATACCTGCAGTCATTGCACCATCTCCTATTACTGCAATTGCTCTTCTATCTTCATTATTTAAGTCTGCAGCAACGGCCATTCCTAAAGTAGCAGATATAGAAGTTGATGCGTGCGCGGCACCAAAAGGATCAAATTCACTCTCAGATCTTTTTGTAAAGCCGGATAAACCTTTTTCTTGTCTTAAGGTTTTCATTTTATTTCTTCGACCTGTTAAGATCTTATGAGGATAACTTTGATGGCCAACATCAAATACTAATCTATCATAAGGAGTATTAAAAATGTAATGTAAAGCAACTGTTAGCTCCACTACTCCTAGCCCTGCTCCTAAATGACCACCTGTTTGTGAAACAGACTCAATCATTTCTTGACGAACTTCATTTGCTAATTGAATTAAGTCGCTTTCTTCCAATTGACGGATATCAGAAGTAGAGTTTATTCTACTTATAATAGACTTTTCATATGATTTGTCTGACATAAATTTAAACCAATTAACAAGTTAAAATAGTATATAAATATATAGAGCTATATATCTTTTAGATATAAAACAATTTAATTATTTTGTATCGCTCTTTCTAAGAATTCTATACGGTCTTGTCCCCAGAAAAGTTCACTATTGTAAATAAAAGTAGGAGCCCCCCATACATTATTATTCATAGCTTCTTCTGTATTTTGAGTATATTGGTTATTAGTCTCATCAGACTTTGCTTGTTCTATAAGTAAGTTAAAATCTAAATTACAGTCTTTACATACCTCTTTAATAGTTTCTTCATTAGAAATATCTTTTTCCTCCGTCCAGACGGCTTTCATAAATGAAAAAGCAACAGCAGATGGATTTATATTATTATTATTTGCGGCTATTATAATTTTTTGTGAGAGAGTTGGGTCCACGGGAAAAAATTTGGGTTTAATTGTTAAAGGTATAGATAAGTATTCACTCCATCTTTTAAGTTCAGTAAGTCTATTTAATTGAACAGGTTGAGGACGATCTTTAACAGCGGCCGTCCCATTTTTTGCAAAAATTTCCATTAAATTACAAGGTTTCCAATTTATTTTTAATTCATATTTCTTTTCAAGATTTAAGATTCGTGGAGTTGCTAAATAAGCCCAAGGGGAAGGTGTAGCAAAATAGTAATCAAGAGTCTTAGTCATAATGAGTTCCTTATAAAAGAATTAGCGTTATTTTTTTAAAAATTTTGTATTTATACAATTTGCAGTATTAACTCCTTCTATATGATCTATACAAGTTTTTAAAGCTTTTTCTCTAAGAAATACTAGTCCTGTAGGACTATAAAATGCAGAGTGTGGAGTTAAAACTATTCTGCCTTCTGCCCACTTTTCATTCAACCAAGCTTTAATTAAAGGATGATTATTATCAGCAGGTTCTGTAGGCAAAACATCTAAGCCTATAGCTCTTATTTTTTCCGATTTTAGCGCTTCATATGCAGCATTAAGGTCAATAATAACACCCCTTGCAGTATTAACAATTACTAGATTAGGCTTACAAATATTAAACATCTTATCATTAATCAAATTTTCTGTTTCTTTATTAGCAAGACAATGTATAGAAATATAATCAGAGCTTGCAATCAAATCCTCTATCTTTAAATATCTTTTTATATTTAGGGCTTTTTCTTGCCCATCAGGCACATAAGGGTCATAGAAACTTACATTAAATCCGAATGCTTTAGCCCTTAATGCAAAGGCTGTACCTATTCTACCAAGACCTATTATTCCAATATTTTTATTTACAACCCTGTCTATTGTAGAAACAGCTGTATAATTCCAGTTTTCTTTTAGATTAAGTTTTAATAGCCTATCATACTCAGATATCCCTCTAGCAAAATTCATAATTAAAGAGAGTGCATGGTCTGCAACTTCATAAGTCCCATAATCAGGAACATTACTAACCACTATTCCAGCCGCTCCACATTTAACTTCATCAATCAAATCATATCCTACTCCCATTCTGGTAATGATTTTACAAGATTTAAGTTTTTGAATTACAGGAGCATCTATTTTCATATATAGTCCTGTAATTACTGCATCAGCTTTGGCCCAAATTTCATCAGGTATTTCGTCAGAGCTTTTCGCATCATATTTAATTAAATTACAGATGCCTTTTGCAATTGGTTTCTCATATTTAAAGTCATCTTTACCTAAACTATCTGGATACAATATTGAATACATTTTGAATTTCCCTTAATATATTCTATTTCATTTATTAGGTATAATACTTTCCACGCAGTAATTTATTGGATATTATAAACCTTTATTAGTGTAAAAATATAGCATAAGGAAAACAAAATATGAAAACAGAAATTTATAAATTATCTGCTTTAGAGTTATCGAAAGCGTATAAAAATAAAACGTTATCTCCAGTTGAAGTTACATATTCTGTTTTGGAGCGTATTAAGAATGTTGATGAAAAACTTAACGCATACGTTTTTATTGATGAAGACTTAGCTATAAGCCAAGCAAAAGAATCAGAAATACGTTGGAATAAAGGAAATCAAAAAAGCGATATTGATGGTGTTCCTACAGCTATTAAAGATTTATTATTAACTAAGGATTGGCCTACTATGAGGGGTTCAAAAACAGTCAATAAGAATTCAGACTGGAAAGATGATGCTCCTGTTACTGCTAGACTAAAAGAATCGGGAACTGTTTTATTAGGCAAAACTACTACTCCAGAATTTGGTCATAAAGGTACTACCCAAAGTCCTCTGACTGGAATCACAAGAAATCCTTGGAATGTAAACCTCACTTCTGGGGGATCTTCAGGAGGCTCGTCTTCCTCAGTTGCCGCGGGAATGGGTCCATTAGCAATTGGAACAGATGGAGGAGGAAGTGTTAGAATACCTTGTTCTTTTACGGGCTTATTTGGAATTAAACCTACATTCGGTAAGGTTCCAGCTTGGCCATTATCACCTTTTGGAACAATTGCTAATGTTGGGCCAATGACTAGAACTGTTCATGATGGAGCATTATTATTTTCAATTATAAGTCAACCAGATTGGAGAGATTGGAATGCCAATACAAAAATGGATAGTAATTTTATAGATAAGCTTGCTGAAGGAGTAAAAGGCAAAAAAATTGCTTATTGTCCTGATTTTGGAATGTCTCATGTAATAGAACCTTACTCTATAGAAAAAGATGTAGAAATTATGACAAAAAAAACTGTTGAGTTATTGGAATCATTAGGAGCTCATGTAGAACAAATAGATATAAAATGGCCAAGAGATCCAAAAAAAGCTTTTAGTGTATTATGGACATCTGGAGCAGCTTTTCTAGCACAAAATTTTACTAATGATGAAAAAGGTTTACTAGATCCTAAGTTTAGGGAATTTTGTGTAGAAGGGGCAGAACATTCTTTATTTACAAGACTTGAAGCTGAATCTTCAAGGGGTATAAATGGTGTAATGATTAATGAATTATTCCAGAATTATGATCTCTTAGTGGGGCCAACTATGCCAACTAAGGCATTTAAAGCTGAATCTAATATACCAGAAGGGTGGGGCAAAGATATTTTTGATTGGACTCCATTTACTTATCCATTTAATTTGACATGCCATCCTGCAGCCACGGTAAATTGTGGTTTTTCTGATGGTTTGCCAATAGGTTTCCAAATAATTGCTAGAAAAGATGCAGATGTAGATACTTTTATATGTGCTGCAGCTATAGAGAAATCTTTAGACTTAGTTGATAAATGGCCAGTACTATAAAAGCATATAGTATTTTAACTTAATAAAAGGAGAAAAAAATGATTGTAGAAATGAGAACATATACTATACATCCTGGATCAACACCTGAATATTTTAAGGTATATGAAACTATGGGTATGGAAGCCCAAAAAGAAATACTAGGACATATGGTTGGTTATTATGCAACTGAAATTGGTGATTTGAACCAAGTTGTTCACATGTGGGCTTATGATAGCTTAAATAGTAGAGTGGAGAGAAGAGCTAAATTAATGCAAGATGAAAGGTGGAAAAAGATGCTGCCAGAATTAAGAAAATTTATAGTTTCTCAGAAAACTCAAATTCTTATTCCTGCACCATTCGCAAAAATACCAAAAATTGATTAAGCTTTAGTAATAACAATCCTTTTTCTTTGATTGTTTAGAACTTCAAAACCAACTTCTAAATTTTTAGCAAGTAATTCTGATTTTTTTGGATTCATAATTAAAAAAGCAGTAGCTAAAGCATCCGCTTCTGCTGCTTTTTTTGCTGTTACACTTACTTGTAAATATTCATTATCGTTATAACCATTTTCAGGATTAAATATGTGGTGATATTTCCCAGATAAATCAAAAGGAGTTCCTAAACCAGCAGAAGTAGCAATTGCTGCATCTGTAAATTCAACTTCTCCTATACTATCTGTATGCTCAGGATTAGAAATTAATAAACGCCATGGCCTTCCTTCCGGGTGCTCGCCAACCCCTCTATATTCACCTAATTGAACTAAGGTGCTTCTTATTCCAGAATTCATCAAACTTTCTGCTATTTTATCTGTTATATAACCTTGGGCAATACCATTTAAAGTCGAAGACATTCCTTCTATTGCATAACTGATTTTATTTTTTTCTATTTTTATTGATTTCCAATCCACTAGTTTTAAGGCATTACTTATTTGGGTACTTGAAGGGGGCTTTCCAAGAGTTGTAAATGACTCATTGTAAATATTCCATAATGGTTGAACTGTTACATCAAATGAACCATTTGTCATTTCAGAATATTTTTTTGATAAGTTAAATATATTTACCATCTCTGGATGAGGGTTTTCTATATAACCTTTTTTATTTAAAAGTAATAATTGTGAATTATTTTTATAAAGAGAAAAAAGGTTTTCAAGAGTTATTAGCTCCCCAACACTTTTTTTAAGAATTTTCTGTGCTTCTTTTTCATTTGGATGATAGATAGTTATTTCTGCTTGGGATCCTAGTGCTATGCCGTTCCAAGTAACTTTTTTTAGCTCATCTTTATCTTTAAAAGTTACAAAACTTTTTCCTACAATAGCTCCGACTGCGGCAACGCCAACTATTTTAAGCAGCCTTCTTCGAGATTTATTAATAGCAATCATACATTTTCTCCTATTAATAAATAATAATACGAATTAAAATATATGCAATAATTTATTCTGCTATTGCTGGGTTTAGTTTTTGAGAAACAAATGATCCTTCTCTAATAAAAATTCTTAGCATTGGTGGCACAATAGCTAAAGTTAAAATAGCAGAAAGACATAACCCTCCAATAATAACTGATCCCAATCCTCTATATAATTCTGACCCTGCTCCCGGAAAAAGTACGAGAGGAAGCATTCCAAATATACTGGTGAGTGTTGACATAAATATTGGCCTTATTCTATTTCTTGTGGCTTCAATTATGGCATCAGAAGTATTCATTCTTTCTTCTCTAATATGTTGTAAAGTTTGATGAACCAATAAAATAGCATTATTAACTACTATACCAATTAAAATCACAAAACCTAATATGGTTAACATATCTAAAGGTTGGAGAATATTGAGATTGAGAACCCATAAACCCATAACACCTCCAGCCGCTGCAGGAGGTACAGATAGCATTATAACTAAAGGATATACAAAGCTTTCAAATAATATAGCCATTAATAAATAAACCATACATATTGCTACTAATAAGTTTATTACCATAGCATTCCAAGTATTAGTTAATTCATCTGCAGTTCCAGAAAGATTTAAATTCACTCCAGTAGGCAGGCCATTTTGTTCTAAGGGCAGAATCACATTTTCTTCAATCATATCTATTGCAGCTTCAAGAGGTATTGTATCTATAGGTTTTATTTGTAATGTAATTGTTCTATCTCGTTCTATATGCCTAATTTCTGTTGGTCCAGAAGTCATGACAATGTTGGCTAGTGAAGAAATAGGAAGTATTTTTCCACTTGGAGTCACAACAGGAATATTTTCTATACCTTGAGTCTGAGTAATAGCATTTAATTTACCTCTTAGTGTTAAATCCATTCTTTTGGAATCTATTGTAATTTCTGCTATTCTTATTCCTGAATTAAATGCATCTACACTTAAAGCTAGAGATTGCGCAGTAACATCATTATCAGCAAGCTTGACTCTATTAGGTTGAACCTGAATTTCTGGAGCTCCTAAAACCAAACCTGGAATAGGTCTCATTTGATTCCCTTCATTTCTAGGAAATGTTTTTCCGACTAATCCAGCGGCTTGTTGTGCTACATTAACTACTTTATCTAAATCAGGACCTGTAATATCTAGATCTATAGATCTTCCTCCTCCAAAACCTCTTTGAAATAAGCTTGGTTGAGTAAAGAAACCAAATGTTCCAGGCTCTCCAAAAAGAGAGCGTGTTAATATAGGAATAAGTTCTCTCACACGGGTATCTTCTAATGCACTTGCGCCAAATAATGTTCTTCCTCCTGCACCAGCAACAAAAAAGTAATTTCTAATTTTGGGAGGTTGCCCAATTTCTGATTCAGGACCAGTTTCAGAAGCCCATAAATCTTTAACACGTGTTTCAACTCTTTCAGCAATTTCTGTTAAGGTTGCAAGGTTATATCCGGGAGGAGGAAGCATTATTCCAAATATTAAATTTCTATTGCCTTCGGGTAAATATTCAAGTTTTGGCAGCATAGAATACGACAGGGTAAGGGTTCCTGCGGCTACGGTACCAGCCATTAATAAAGAGGCAATCTTAGATTTGGTTATTAATCTTACATAGCCAACAGTATACTTAATAAATAACCGAGCAAAATCATCTAAAATAATAATATTAAACCTTTTAGAAGTTACTCCTGTTAAGAGCCATTTTGCTAATGCAGGTAAAACCGTTACAGAAACTAAAAGGCTCATAGTAACAGCTACAGAAATTGCTACAGCAATATCACGAAAGAGTTGTCCTGCTTCTAATTTCATTATTAAAATTGGAACAAAAACTAATACAGTAGTTAATGCAGATACCATAACAGCTGGCCAAACTTGTTTTGCACCAGAATAGGCTGCATTAGCTGCATCTTTTCCATTCTCTCTTTGTCTGTAAATATTTTCTAATACAACTATTGCAGCATCTACAACCATGCCCACAGCAAAAGCTATACCTGCAAGTGAAATAACATTGATAGATCTCCCTAAAGCTGCCATTACAACGAATGCAGCAACTACTGAAATAGGTATAGATAGTCCTATAATAACTGTGGCCCGCCATGACCTTAAGAATAATATTAGTATAAATATTGCTAAAGAACCACCAATCCATATGTTTTGCTTCACTAGTTCTATAGCTGAATCTATATATATGGTTTCGTCATAAACTTGTTCTAGCTTTAGTCCTAAACCTGGTAATGTATCATTATTTAATTCTTTTACGGCTTTTCTAACCCCTTCCATTATTTCAATAACATTACCGCCAGATTGTCGAACTGCATTTATAGCTAAAGAAGAGTATCCTAGAAACCTTATATTAGCAGTTGGCTCTTTGTACGTAAATTCTACTGTGCCTATATCATTTATAGTTACTCTACCGAAGTTACCATTATTATTTTCACTTATTAAAACAACATTTTTAACTTGATCAGGTGTTTGAAACTCACCTTCTGCTCTCACTATATAGCGTCTTTTACCTTCTTCAACATCACCCGCAGAAATAGAAGCATTTGCTCTTTGAAGAGCAAGAGCTATCTCAGGAACCGTAAGACCGTAATTGGCCATTCGTTCTGGGTCTATTGTTACTCTAAGCTCAGTTTGGCTTCCACCATATACTGTAGTTCTGGCAACCCCGGGTACTCGTTCTATTCTATCTTGAATAACATCTTCAACAATATCTCCATAGGCAGCAATATCAGTGTCATTTCCTTCAGTTTTACTTAATATAAACCATGCTATTGCGTTATCATCTAGTCCCGCTGTGTCAAGACTTGGTTCGCCTGCATCTTCAGGATAGCCTTCAATTTGATTTAATCTGTTAGAAACTAATAATAAAGCTCTATCCATATTTATATCAGTGTCAAATTCAACTGTAACTTCCGACCTTCCTGCCATTGCTTTTGCAGTTAATCTTTTAGATCCTTCTATTCCTTTTAAAACTTCTTCTTGGCGATTTACTATTTCTCTCTCTATTTCATAGGGAGAGGCGCCACCCCAATAAGTAGTTACTGTTATTACGGGTTTATTAACATCTGGAGCTAATTGAATAGGTATTCGCTCTAATGCTATAAAACCTAAGACAATAGTCATAAATATCGCTGCTACCACAGCGATAGGTCTTTCTATAGAAGCGCGAATAATATCCATTATTCTTCCTCGCTTTTATTAATATTCTTTTCTTTAATTGGAGCTACTTTTTGTCCAGGTCTTAATCTTTCATTACCTTTAACTACAGTTATGTCTCCCACTTCAATTCCACCCAAAACTATAAATCTGTTTCCAACTCCATCACCTAATTTAACAGGCTTAATCTGAGCTTTTTCTTCTTTTACAATATATACTAGAGACATACCTTCTCTTTTTAAAATAGCATCTTTATGGACAGTAGGTGCTTGTACACCAGGCCCTATAGGTATAGAAATATTTACATTTTCTCCTACAAATAATTTTCTAGATATAGGGTTGCTATCAAATTTTAAATGTACAGGAATTGTTCTAGANCTTGAATTTTCTCTTACTCCTATGGCTCTAATTTTAGAAGAGAAAGTTATATTATCTGTAGTTGTAATTTTAATAGAATTGTCTCGTTTTAATATTCTAGCTCGTTTTGACGGNACATCTGCTCTAACTTCTATAAGAGTTTCGCTTACAAGGTTAAAAAGTGTGACTCCTAATCCAACGCCTTCGCCTATTTCAACCCTTTTATGCTCTATTATTCCATCAAATGGTGCTTCAACTGTTGCTCTTCTGAGATTTAGGTCTGCAAGTTTCTCTTCTTGAATCATTGATTTTAGTTGAGCCTCAGTAATTTCCTCTTTAGCAAGTAAAGATATCTGTAAACTTTGAAGCTTTTCATAATTTGCAACATTAAAAGAGGAAGATTTTTTTAAACTTTCCATTCTATTTAGATCTAATAGGTTAATATTAGTTTCAGCTTTAGCACTTTTCAATTCTGCATTAGCAGCGCTTACTTTAGCAGAAGCAATTTCAGATAACCATTGATAACGNTCAATATCTATTAATGCTAGAACTTGTCCTTTTTTAACTTTATCTCCTACCTCTACTAATACTTTTTGAACTTTTCCTATAACCGCAGCAGNAATTTTTGATTCTTTAAGTGAGACAACTCTACCTATTATTGGGATAGATTGATTTAAAGATTCTAATATAACTGCATCAACTTCTACAGAAGCTGCTCCCTGTGAAAAAGCATGATTNTTAAATGTTAATGTACATAAAACAATTAATGCAAAAATTTTGTAAGTAGTTTTTATAGAATTTTTCATATTAGACCTTTTAATTTTTTTAAATTTAAATATTGTTATCACAAATCCAGTATTTACTANATTAAAAATTCTATTGTTTTGGAAGTTTTAATTAATTTACAGANTATTTAAATATATTTAAGAAGACAGTAGTAAAGCTTCTTTTAATAAATTCTTATAGCTTATACCCATACTTTCCCTGAATGCAGGCTTTTATTAGTATCAATACCATTTTCTCTTAGTTCAATTATTACTTTTTTTTGTTATTACAACTAGTCAATACAAGTTTTATTATAGAGTNTCACAGGAGAAGAATCTCTCTAATTCTAATTGCATTGACTACTTGCTATTATATAAATATATTTATATACTGATTAGTATTAATATAATTTNATAATGTCAAGTATTAAAAATACTGAGTGGTATAAAAATGACAAAANATACAAGCTCTTCTATAGTTGTAAANAAAAAAGGTAGNCCTAAAACCTTCAATAAAGCTCAGGCAAGTAAAATTGCTATGGAAACTTATTGGAAGGAAGGTATTGAAAATGTTTCATTAAATGAAATGTGTAGAAAAATAGGTGAGTCCAAACCTAGTGTATATAGAGAATACGGAGGAGAAGAAGGTNTGCAGCTAGCAGCCTTAGAATTGTACTATAAAGAAAGAGTGGAGCCTATAGGTAAAATTTTATTAGGCGGAGAAAACATTGTTTTAGGAATAAAGTCTGCATTTGACTTTTTAATAAACGAGCATTTTAAAGAAAAAAAAATTGCTGCTGCCTGTATGTATAATAGGGAAGGTATGCATCCTTCAGAAAACTTATCCGTTATTTGCAAAAAATTTATTGAAAANAAAGAGAAAGAGAATATGTCTTTTTTAAAAGAAAGCCTTAAAAANGCTATAGATAAAGGAGATATAAAAAAGAGTATTAATATAAATGCATATTCATTATATATTTATAATCAGATTAGATTAATAGCGTCTCTTTCTAATAAGAATCAGTTACCTAAATCAACCTTGAGCGAAATGGTTGATTTAATAATGATGCCTCTTCTTNCTCATTAAATTAATATGCAACTGCAATAGGGTCTATAGATTTCCATAAAAACCATGTTGCGGCAGATCTATAAGGTATCCATTTTTTTGCAACTTTTTCCACTTCTTCGTATGTAGGGTCAAAAGTATTTAAGTAGTTTTTGCCTACGGCCCTTCTCAGACCNAGGTCACCTAAAGGAAGTATATCAGGACGAAGTAAACAAAACATTAAAAACATTTCAGCGCTCCAAGGCCCTATCCCTTTTAGTTTACATAGTTCTTTGATAACACTTGTATCATCCATAGCTTCCCAGGAATTAACAACATTGGGGTTTTCAATAAAAAAATTAGATAAACCTATAATATACTCAACTTTCCTATTAGATATGCCACAACTTCTGATATTATCCTCTCCATATTTAATGATGGTTTTTGGGTCAATTATTTTTGCACCTAACNCAAATTTATTCCATATACTTGCTGCGGCTTTAACAGATATTTGTTGCCCTATAATAGTTCTACATAGACCATTAAATGGCTCTCCTCTAGATTTAATATAGTCGTCTTTATGCTTATCAATAATATTTTTCATTACTTCATCATTATCACTTAAATATGCAACTGCATCATTCCACCAGTCTGCTTTTTTATTTATTGTCATCAAGAATCCTTTTGAATTAATTAATATTTTATTAGTCTACATCATATTAAAGTACATATTTTATACTGGTCAGTATTTAATAAATTGACAACTTTATTCCTTTATATTAAGCAGTATATACTTAATATTTATATATAATATGGAATTAGAAAAAATTANATATATNNTACAAGCAAGATATATAAAACNTTACTNNGGAGCAAAAGAAATGACAGCTAAANGTTATGGTGAATTAATAGTAAAAAGAAAATGGTTAACTTTGTTAGCTGGTTTATTATTTACAGTCTTTTGGATGGGAGGCTTATCTGGGTTAAGTATGAATCCTGATAACAGGATATTTTTTTCAAAAGATAATCCTCAGTTATTAGCATTAGAGACTTTAGAGAGAACATACTCAAGAGATGATAATGTCTATTTAGTAATGGCTCCTAAAGATAAAAATGTTTTTAGTCCAAATTCTTTAGCCGCTGTTAGGGAAATGACAGAAAGATTGTGGCAAACACCTTTTTCAAGTCGTGTAGATTCTATTAGTAATTTTCAATGGACTAGAGCTGATGGCGATGATGTTGTNATAAGTGATCTTGTAGAAGAAGGAGAAATTTCAGAAGAAATTGCAAATAATGCCAGACAGGTAGCTCTTGATGAGCCATTAATTAGAAATTTATTAGTTGATACTGAAGGACTGGTTACTGGAATTAATATTAATGTAATAATGCCAGAAGACCCTATAGCAAGTGGTGGAGCCACTATAGAAATCATGCAATATATTCGCGCTGAACAAGCAAGGTTCGCTGAAAAATGGCCAGATATTGACTTATATGTATCTGGAGGTGTGCCATTAACATTAGCATTTACTGAAGTTTCTATGAGCGACATTGGAACTCTGCTTCCTTTAACACTTCTTGTGATATTTATTATTGCTGGTATTGCTTTACGAGCTGTTACAGCAGCATTTTTAACTGCATTAATAGCAATATTAGCAGTTATTGGAATGATGGGNGCAGCNGGATATATGGGAGTTATAATTAATGCGGTNACATCAAATGCTCCTTTAATGTTACTTATTTTAAGTATTGCCCATTGNGTACATATTATTAATACACANAGNCTACAAATGAGAGCAGGTNTAGANAAAAAACCTGCAATTATTGAATCTCTTAGAGTTAATTTNCAGCCAGTNTTTATAACTTCGGCTACAACTGCNGTAGGGTTTTTGTCTATGCATTTTTCAGATTCTCCGCCTTTTAGAGAGTTAGGCTATATGTTAGCTGCTGGAAATCTAATTGCTTTTATTAATGCTGTAGTAGTCTTACCTTCCTTATTGGCAATATTACCTGCAAAAGTAAAACCAAAAGAAACTTATTTCTCTCAAAGAATGATGGANAANCTNTCTAATTTTGTNATAGAAAAACAGAAGTTTTTATTNTCTGTCTGTAGTGTTATAATTGTTATTTTATTAATAGGTATTAGCCAAATAAAATTAGATGATACTTGGACTACTTATTTTGGTGAAGAATTTGAAATTAGGACACATTCCGACTTCTTAGAGGATAATTTAACTGGTTTAAATGCNATTGAATATTCTGTTCCTGCAGGTATAGAGGGAGGTATTAATAATCCTGAGTATCTTGCTAACCTAGATAAATTTGCTGANTGGTATAGAACACAAGAAGGTGTAAATCATGTAGGCGTAGTCTCGGATACAATTAAAAGATTAAATAAAGCTATGAATGGAGACCAAGAATCTTTTTATAAAATCCCTGAATCACAGGAATTAGCTGCGCAGTACTTATTATTATATGAGTTGTCAGTTCCATTTGGTCTAGACCTAAATAGTAGTATTAATGTATCTAAGTCTGCAACAAGAATGACGGTATCCGTTACACACGCTTCTTCTGCACATTTACGAGAGTTAGATGAAAAGGCGCAGGTTTGGTTAGCTGATAATATTCCAGAATTCAAAACGGTTGGATCAGGTTTATCTGTTATTTTTGCTCATTTATCTGAACGGAATATAAATTCTATGTTGTTTGGTTCATTTATGGCATTAGTAATTATTTCTTTTATATTAATATTTGCATTAAAAAGTTTACCAATNGGTATATTAAGTTTAGTGCCAAATGTTTTTCCTGCTGCTATGGCTTTTGGTTTATGGGGNTATTTAGTNGGAGAAGTNGGNATAGCTATAGCCGTNGTNGGNGCTATGACATTAGGGATAGTGGTAGATGATACTGTCCATTTTTTAAGTAAATATTTAAGAGGTCGTAAAGAATTAAATAAGTCTCCTGAGGATGCTACGCGTTATGCATTTTCTTCTGTTGGTTTTGCACTAGTTGTTACGTCCTGTGCATTAGTAGGAGGTTTTATGATATTAGCTAGTTCTGGCTTTAGAGTCAATTCTGACTTAGCGCAATTATCTATGATTACTATAGTTTTTGCGTTATTAGCAGACTTTTTATTCTTGCCACCTTTATTAATGAAATTAGAGAGTTTAAAAAATAAATCTAAATAAAAAAAAGAGGATTAATTATTATGAAAATATTTATGAAGTTTATAGTGCCTATTATAATTTTATCAATTTGTAACATTTCTATGTCTCTTGCTGAGACCTCTGAAGAGAAAGGTCTCCGCTTAGCAATTGAAGGAGATTTAACAGGGCAAGGTTTTAAAGATACATTATCTAAAAGTGAGATGACTTTAAGAAATGCTCAGGGAGAGGAAAGTATAAGAACTTTTTCATCTAAGACTTTAGAAATGGAAAATGATGGAGATAAATCTATATTTATTTTTCATCATCCAAAGGATGTTGCAGGTACAGCTATATTAACCTTTACACATAAGTCTGGACCTGATGATCAATGGTTATATTTGCCAGCCTTAAAAAGAGTAAAAAGAATTAGTTCAGATAATAAATCGGGTGCTTTTGTTGGCTCAGAATTTGCATATGAGGATTTATCTAGTCAAGAGGTAGAAAAATATACATATAAGTGGATTGAAGATGTTCCATGTCCAGGAGATGAGCAAGAAATGTGTTACGTCAGTGAAAGTTATCCAGAAGATAAGTCATCTGGCTATACAAAAAGAGTTTCTTGGGTTGATATAAGTGAGCATAGAGCTAGAAAAATAGATTATTATGATCGTAAAGATAAGTTGTTAAAAACACTCATATTATCAGACTATAAACAATATTTAGGAAAGTTTTGGAATGCTCATAGCCTTAAAATGGTAAATCATAATACTAATAAAGAAACAGATATAGTAATTAGTGAGACAGTATTTCAAACGGGCTTGAAAGATTCAGATTTTAATCGCCAGACACTTAAACGTGCGCGTTAATGCATTTAATTGTTTTATCGTTTTTATTAATTTTAATACTTCCATTACTTAGCCATGCTGACCTTGAGCCAGATTTTACGGAATATAAGGCTGAAATTACACTAGAGGCATGGCTTTTTTCTGAAGCTCCTTTATATAAAGGGCAAGAAAAAAATAACTATTCTATTGCCATTGAGTCTGAAATATATTCTGAATGGGCAGAGGGGAGTAATTTAGTATTTAGACCTTTTATACGCTTAGATAGTGAAGATAGTAATAGGTCACATATAGATATAAGAGAAGGTATTTATTCATGGTATGGAGAAGGCTGGGAATCGTCTATAGGAATAGGACAAGTGTTTTGGGGTGTTACAGAATCAAGAAACTTAGTTGATGTTATAAATCAATTTGATGCAGTGGATGATCCTACATTTAGAACAAAGTTAGGTCAGCCACTAATAAGTGCAACATTAATAAGAGATACTGGTTATTATGAATTTTTTATATTACCTTATTTTCGTGAAAGAACATCTCCTGGAAGAAAAGGTCGTTTAAGGCAAGATCCTGAATTCTCAAAGGGCACTACGAAGTTTGAAGGTGGAAGTCAATGGACGCCAGAGTTAGCTTTAAGATGGTCAAATAGTATTGGTAACTATGATGTTTCTGCGCATAGCTTCTTAGGGTATGCAAGAGCTCCTTCCATTGATATTCAAATAGTTGGAGGGCAGCTAAAATATGAGCCTAATTATCAAAGAGTAAGACAAATTGGAGGGACTCTTCAAAAAGCCTCAGGAGCAACTCTCTATAAACTAGAATGGTTAGCTAAGGATGGTCAAAAAGACATAAATTTTAGAAGAGGTGGTTATTTTGCAACGGTTTTAGGTTTTGAGCATACTTTATATAGTTCTATTGGAGATAATGGTGATCTAGGTTTCTTAATGGAATATAATTTTGATAGTAGACACACTCGATCAACTGATACTATGCAAGATGATATATTTGTAGCTGCTCGATTAACCCTTAATGATACTAAAAATACGGAAATGTTATTTGCTTCTATTGCAGACTTAGATGGTGATGGTCAAATTTATCAATTAGATTTTGGAAGGCGTATAAATGATTCTCTTACTTTTGGAGTTCAAGGTGCAATTTATCAAAATGGTAGGCTTGGATCTAACTTATATATTTTACGGCAGGATAGCTGGTTAGAAATTAATTTTAAACAATATTTTTAATGAGTATTATAATGTAAGGTTGATTATTTTTTTTCTATAAATATACTCATTCTTTATATAATATATTTATTAGAAAGATTTTTATGGCAGTTTCTAAAAACAATAAAAATATTACTATAGAGACCTATACATTAAGTGAAAATGATCCATTTATGTGTAAAGATCAGTTGACCTATTTTAGGTTAAAATTAGAAAAATGGAGATCTGAGGTAATGATAGATGCAGAAAAGACGCGTCAAACTTTACAAAAAAACAACACACCTGAAGCTGATGTTGCTGATAGAGCTTCCACTGAAACAGAAAGATCTTTAGAATTGCGAACTAGAGATAGGCAAAGAAAGTTACTTGCAAAAATAAATGGTTCTTTAGCAAGAATTAAAGAAGGTTCATATGGATACTGTATTGAAACAGGAGAACCTATAGGGTTGAAAAGGCTAGATGCTAGGCCAATAGCATTATTATCCATACAAGCACAAGAACGTCATGAAAAGCATGAGCGTTCTCATCGCGATGATTAAATAAGAACAAAATAAGAACAAATTTATTGACAGCCTAACTAATTACGTGTTCTATATAAAGAACAAAACGTGATCATTATATATAAGGTGTAAAAAATAAAAATATTTATTTATAAATTATTATTAATAGCCTAAAAGATTAGGAAGGTCTAAAATGACAGCTAAAGAAAAAAAACCTGAATTAAGGATAGTAGATATGGAAGATAAAGAAAAAGGTAAAGCACTAGAAGCAGCATTATCACAAATTGAAAGAGCCTATGGTAAGGGTTCAATAATGAAATTAGGTGAGGGGTCGGTTACTGAAATAGAATCTATCTCTACTGGTTCATTAGGATTAGATATTGCTTTAGGTATAGGCGGCTTACCTAGAGGAAGAGTAGTAGAAATATACGGACCTGAGAGCTCAGGTAAAACAACTTTAACTCTGCATGCTATTGCAGAGAGTCAAAAAGAAGGTGGTGTTTGCGCATTTATAGATGCGGAGCATGCGCTAGACCCTGTTTATGCAGGTAAATTAGGAGTTAATGTTGAAAACTTATTAATTAGTCAGCCAGATGCAGGCGAACAAGCATTGGAAATAGCTGATACATTGGTAAGGTCTGGTGCCGTAGATTTAATAGTAATAGATTCTGTAGCCGCATTAGTACCAAGAGCCGAATTAGAAGGTGAAATGGGGGACCACCATGTTGGCCTTCAGGCACGTTTAATGAGTCAAGCTTTAAGAAAATTGACATCAACAATTGCTAAATCCAATACTACTATAATATTTATCAATCAAATAAGAATGAAAATAGGAGTTATGTTTGGAAGTCCTGAAACAACTTCGGGTGGAAATGCCTTAAAATTTTATTCTTCAGTTAGGTTAGATATAAGAAGAATAGGTCAAATAAAGGATAGAGATGAAGTTGTAGGAAATCAAACTAGAGTAAAAGTAGTTAAGAATAAAGTTGCGCCTCCATTTAAAGTAGTTGAATTTGATATTATGTATGGAAAAGGAATAAGTTATAATGGAGAATTAGTTGATTTAGGAGTAAAAGCTGAAATTATAGAAAAAGCTGGTTCTTGGTATTCATACAATGAGGAAAGAATAGGACAAGGTCGAGAAAATGTTAAACAATATCTAGGAGATAATCCAGAAACAGCCAAAAAGATTGCATTAGAAATAAAAAAATCTTTAGGTCTGACAGAAGGTATTGATGAAAATGCCCCTGAAGCAGATAATGTAATAGAAAAAACTGCAAAAACCTCAGAATAAATATAGACTTATAATGTTATCCCTTTTAAAACAATCTATTAACAATGAAGAATAAAGTGTTAGGATAGTTTTAGGAGGGGTTAAATTGTCAAATTCTACAAAAGATATTAGAAGAGCTTTTATAGACTACTTTGTATCATCAGGTCACAAAGAGTTATCTTCTTCTCCTTTGTTGCCTCAGGATGACCCTACATTGCTTTTTACTAATGCTGGAATGGTTCAGTTTAAAAATATTTTTACTGGAAAAGAAAAAAGTAAATACAAAACAGCTACAACTTCACAAAAATGCTTAAGAGCAGGGGGAAAGCACAATGACTTAGAGAATGTCGGCTATACAGCTAGACATCATACATTTTTTGAAATGTTAGGAAATTTCAGTTTTGGTAATTATTTTAAAGAATTAGCAATAGAGTATGCGTGGAATCTAGTAACTAAAGTTTATGGACTAGACGCAAAAAAATTATTAGTCACTGTTTATTACGAAGATATAGAAGCCTATGCTCTCTGGAAAAAAATATCAGGTTTACCTGATAATAAAATTATAAAAATATCAACATCAGATAATTTTTGGTCTATGGGTGAAATAGGACCATGCGGACCTTGTTCAGAAATTTTTTACGATCATGGTCCTAAAATAAGTGGAGGTATACCGGGAAGTGCAAATGAAGATGGAGATAGGTATATTGAAATATGGAACTTGGTATTCATGCAATATGAAATGCAAGCCAATGGTAATAGAGTTGATCTACCAAGACCTTCTATAGATACGGGAATGGGTTTAGAGAGAATGGCAGCGGTATTACAAGGCGTGCATAATAATTATGAAATTGATTTATTCCAAAATATAATAAATTCTTCTGAAGAATTTTCAGGAGTTGAAGCTAACAATGAAGACTTAATTTCACATAGAGTAATTGCAGATCATTTAAGAGCTTCTGCATTTCTAATTGCAGATGGTGTTTTACCTTCGAATGAAGGAAGAGGTTATGTATTAAGAAGAATTATGAGAAGAGCTATGAGGCATGTGCATAAATTGGGTATTAAAGACCCACACATGCATAGACTGGTTAATAGCTTAGAAGATAATATGGGAGATGCATTTGGAGAGCTTTCTAGAGCTAAAGCATTGATCGAAAGTACGTTAAAGGATGAGGAAATTAAATTTAAGGATACTTTAGAACGGGGCTTGGGGTTATTAGATCAATCTATTAATAAATTACATAGTTCTGAAGCATTACCAGGTAATGTTGCCTTTAAACTTTATGATACATATGGATTTCCAATTGACCTTACAGCAGACATTTTAAGAGGAAAAAATATTAAGTTAGATTACAAAGGATTTGAGAATAGTATGAATGAGCAAAAGAACAAAGCTCGTAAATCTTGGAGTGGATCTGGAGACAAAGCTTCTGATGAAGTATGGTTAAAGCTTAAAGAGAGAGAAGGAGAAATAAATTTTGTAGGATATGAAGTACAGAATGCAAAATCAATTGTAAAAAGCATCGTTGTAAACGGTAAAGAAGTAGAACAATTAGGTATAGGTGAAAAAGCAGAAGTGATAACTAGTAGTTCTCCATTTTATGCAGAATCAGGAGGACAGCTAGGAGATACTGGAGAATTAGACTGGCAAGATGGTGCTGCTATTGTTCAGGATACAAAAAAATATGAAAACCTAATAGTACATATTGTTAAAGTAACTAAAGGGACTTTAAAAAATAATGATCAGGTAAATTTATGTATTGATGCAGAAAGAAGAAATGCTTTAAGGGTGCATCATAGTGCAACACATTTATTGCATGAAGCTCTTAGACGTAACTTAGGAGACCATATAACACAAAAAGGAAGCCTTGTTTCACCAGATAAACTTAGATTTGATATCAGTCATAATAAAGCAATTAGCAGCTCTGATATTAATTTAATAGAAGACGAAATTAATGATAAAATAAGAGAAAATTTTAATATAGAAACTACTGAAATGGATATTGAAAGCGCGAGAAATTTGGGTGCTTTAGCATTGTTCGGAGAAAAATATGGAGACCAAGTGAGAGTAGTAAAAATGGGAAGTCATTCTGAAAAACATTATTCAGTTGAATTATGTGGAGGCACACATGTAAATAGGTCAGGAGATATAGGAGTATTTAAAATTCTATCAGAATCTGCCTTAGGTTCAGGTATTAGAAGAATTGAAGCGGTTGCCGGCCAAGCTGCTCTTACTGAATACCAAGAAGAAAATAAAATCATAAATGAATTAGCAATTGAATTAAAAACCTCAAAAGAAAATATAAAAGAACGAATTAACTCTTTGATTCTAGATAAAAAACATTTAGAAAAAAAGATAATTGATTTAAATAAGAGAATAAATACTTCTAATAAACCTGATGAGAAATCTACATTCAAGTTAGTAAATGGTATAAAAATAATTAATAAAGTGATTGAAACTCTTCCTCCTAAAGAAATTAAAGGATTAGTAGATGAATTTAAAAAAGAATTAGTATCTGGAGTAGTTATTATAATAAGTACTTTAGAAAATAAAGCATCAATAGTTATAGGAGTTACTAAAGATATATGTGAAAGGTTTAATGCTATAGAATTAACAAAAGTTGGAGTAGAAATACTAGGAGGTAAAGGAGGAGGTGGAAGACCTGATATGGCTCAAGGAGGAGGCCCTAACTATAAAAATGCAGCTGAGGCCATTGATCATATAATGCAATTAATAAAAACTAAATAATTGTTTAGTTTAAAGCTTTATTAAGATTCTTTTCAATTAGGCCAAGAAATTCTATTGTTTCCATCCAGCTTTGATTGTTACCAACTAATAGAGCTAAATCTTTTGTCATTGAGCCACTCTCTATAGTATCTATGCAGACGGCTTCTAGTTTTTGTGCAAAATTTTGTAATGCAACATTTTTATCAAATTTTCCTCTATACCATAAACCCCTGGTCCAAGCGAATATAGAAGCAATTGGATTAGTAGAGGTGGCTTCACCTTTTTCATATGCTCTAAAATGTCTTGTTACTGTTCCATGTGCAGCTTCAGCTTCTATAGTTTTTCCATCAGGTGTCATTAATACTGAAGTCATAAGACCTAGTGAACCAAAACCCTGTGCAACTACATCAGATTGTACATCTCCATCGTAATTCTTACATGCCCATACAAAGCCACCTTCCCATTTAATAGCTGCTGCAACCATGTCATCTATTAATCTGTGTTCATATGTAATGTTTTTATCTGCAAAGCGTTGTTTAAATTCCTTATCAAAGGTTTCTTGAAATAAATCCTTAAACCTTCCATCATAGGCTTTTAATATAGTATTTTTTGTTGATAGGTATACTGGCCAGCTTAAATTTAAGCCGTAATTAAAACATGCTCTTGCAAAACCACGAATAGAATCATCAAGATTGTACATTCCCATTGCAATACCAGGGCTTTCATAATCATTTACTTCATGTTCAATTTCTGGTCCACCATCATTAGGCGTAAATTTCATGATTAATTTACCTGCGCTAGGTATTAGAAAATCTGTTGCCCTATATTGATCTCCATATGCATGCCTACCTATGACAATAGGTTTAGTCCATCCAGGAACATATTTTGGAACATTATTACATATTATAGGTTGTCTAAAAACAGTCCCTCCTAATATATTTCTTATAGTGCCGTTTGGAGAACGCCACATTTTTGTTAAATTAAATTCTTTTACACGATCTTCATCAGGAGTAATAGTTGCACATTTAACTCCTACTCCATATTTTTTAATAGCATTTGCAGAGTCAATAGTTACTTGATCGGATGTTTTATCTCTATTTTCAATACTAAGGTCATAATATAATAAATCTAAATCCAAATGAGGCTTTATCAATTTTTCTCTAATTAATTCCCATATAATTTTAGTCATTTCATCGCCATCTATTTCAACTACTGGCGTGCTAACATTAATCTTACTCATTTGAACTCCCTATTGTTTTATGTTTTTTTGAATAAATGTATGGAATTGTCAAGACTTAAATATTAATTAAATTTACTAATTTCTTTTATTAATTCTTCACTATCATTTACCCATAATATTCTTTTAAAATCATTTTCATATAAAAAACCTTCTTTATTCATATGTTTTAACAGAAGATTTAAATTCTTCCAATAATTAGCAATATTATATATAAATACAGGTTTATTATATATATTTAACTGATTTAACGTCATAACTTCGAATAATTCATCTAGAGTTCCCAATCCACCTGGTAAAATTAAAAACATATCAGCTTTCTTAATCATCAATAATTTTCTTTTTTGAAGAGATTTGACTACTATTAAATTTTTTTTATTACTTTGACTTATTTTAGAAGTATTAAGAGCTTCAGGAATAATACCAGTAATTTTTCCGTTAATTTTATTAATATATTTGTATATCACACCCATAATTCCAATTTTTCCGCCTCCATATATTACGGAAATATTATGGGCTGCTAGCAATTTTGCTAATTTTTCTGCTTCCTTTTCGTAAACAGTATTTTTACCTAATTTTGAACCACAAAATATTGTAATTATTTTTTTTTTAATTTTCATTTTTTCATAACAACTTTTTTATGTAGTTTTAATGATAAATAATCTAATATAATAGTATCATAAAAATATTAGGATAAAATAAATGAAAATGATCTTAGGACAAAACACTAAACAATATATTATTGGAAGTACTATAGTATTATGTTCTGCTATAGCCTTAATCTTAATAATAAAATATGTACCTCTAGATCCTACAAAAGTTGAGGTTGAACTTGTAGAAGAAAGAATTCAATTTGAAGTTCAACCGGAGTTAAATTCTGAAAATATTAAACCTCAAGAAAAAAAACAAGATAGTAAACCTATAAATGGAGTTTTAGAACCTACTTTTGACGTTATAAATTTAAGTGAAGATAACACACTAGTTATAGGTGGAAGAGGAGCAATAAATAAAAATGTAAAAATTTTTAATGGAGGCCAGTTAATAGGCGAGGTTATGACTAATCAATTCGGTGAATTTGTATTTATTGAAAAATTAACTCCAGGATATTATGATTTATCTTTATTATCAAACGGAATTAAATCACAAAAATCAGTTTCAATAATAGCTCCGGAGACATCAGAGGCTTTAGCAAATGGAGATGTAAATATATTACCTTCTGAATCAGAAGCTATAATTACTTTAAATAATGCAGATGGTACTGTCGATAAAGTTATACAAGGTGCTAATAATAGTGCTAAAAATTTATCATTTGATTCTTTGTCATACTCTTCTGAAGGAACTCTAAATTTATCCGGAAAAGCCCTGCCTGGCTCTAGAGTAGATGTTTACATAGGTAAAAAGTTATTAGGAACAGCAGTTGCAGATGATAATGGGTTTTGGAACCTTGCTTTAGATAATCCAATTAAGCCTGGCGATTATATATTAAGGTTTAATGAATTACAGAATAATAAAATTGTAGAGAGTTTAGAGACACCTATTAGACAAGAAAATTTAGAGGAAATAAATATTTCAGATAGCGCTATTATTGTTCAACCTGGAAATAGTCTGTGGAGAATATCTAGAAGGTTTTATGGAAAAGGAGTTTTATATACATTAATATTTAAAGCTAATAATAATCTAATAGATGATCCAGATTTAATTTTTCCTGGACAAATATTTAATGTACCAAAAAAATAATTAATTATGTAGTACTTCTTTGTACTTTAATTTTTCTATATATAAAATCAGGAATATCTTTCTTACCTACATTTGCTAAAGGCTCATCAAGTACATGCCTGTATGGTGATAATTCACATGTCGGATCGGTTGCATTTTGATCGCCTGTAAGGGCAAATGCTTGACATCTACATCCTCCCCAATCAATTTCTTTTCTATCGCAGGACTGACATGGCTCAGGCATCCAAGCTGTACCTCTAAATCTATTGAATGATTCAGAATGTTGCCATATCCAAGAAAGAGAATTATCTTTAATATTATCAAAGTTTAAAAAATCAAGTGATTCTGCTGCATGGCACGGTAATACTTTTCCAGCTGGAGAGATATTTAAAAATTGTCTACCCCATCCTCCCATACATGATTTAGGTTTTCTGGCATAATAATCTGGAACCACATAGTCAATTGCTAATACACCTTTTAATCTAATTCTTGCTTCTTCTACTATCTCTGTAGCTGTATCTAATTGTTCTCTAGTAGGTAAAAATGCAGTTTGATTTTTTAGTGCCCAGCCGTAATACTGTACTTGTGCTACTTCTAACCTTTCAGCATCCAATTCAACAGCCATATCTATCATAGATTTTAGATTGTGAAGGTTTTGTCTGTGCATCACAGCATTAACAGTAAGAGGTAAGCCAACTTTTCTAATAAGTTTAGCAGTATGTAACTTTCTTTCATGTCCTTTATAGCCTGCAATTCTATTTGAGTTTTCAGGATCAGTATCTTGAAATGAAACTTGAATATGATCTAAACCAGCATCATATAATTTTTTTAGTCTCTCTTCATTTATTAGAACACCAGATGTAATTAAATTGGTATAAAGCCCTATAGATGATGCATGCTGCACTAATTCTTCTAAGTCTTTTCTAGATGTTGGCTCTCCTCCAGAAAAATGAGCTTGCAATATACCAATCTTTACTGCTTCAGTTAAGGCCTTCTTCCAAGTTTTGGTATCTACTTCATTAGACTTTTTTTCAAGTTCTACCGGATTGGAACAGTAAGGACAGGATAATGGACATCTATGTGTTAATTCACACAATACTGCATAAGGTATTTGAAGTCTTTCTTTAACATTATGGAAAGATATTTTATTATCTGATTTTTGTTTTTCTAATCCTATATCCGTCATAATACTATAAATCCTTTCTCTGCTAAAGGCTGCAACATTGTTAGAACATCTTTTGCAATAACGTCTCTTGGAGCTCCTTCAAATTTTTTTAAAAGGATATCTATTATTTCAGATACTGAAGATACTCCATTTACTAATTGCATTACTTCGCCTGCAATTTCATCTAATTCAAAAACCCTTTCTGGAGCATTTATTATCCATTTTTTTCTTGCTTCATCATATCTTAATTTAGCGTGTCTTGGAAGTTTAGGAATGCTTTCTTCTGTTAAAGTTAGTAATATTGTCATTTATGACCATGCTCTTTCTGCAAATCCATTAGGTACAAATGCTCCAGGAGGAATAAATCCTGGGTCTACATATGCATAGTATAATGCATCAAGTTGTGCCCATAAAACTTCTGTTTTAAATCTTACTGCACCTAAAACCGCATCTTGATCATCTCTTGTTAAAGCATTATCTATTACCCATTCTCGTCCGAACTCTACATCTTTTCTAGCTTGTCCTATTCTTTTTTTGAAATACGCTAAAGCATAATCATCAGCCCATTCATAATGTTTTGATAAACCAGAAATTCTTTCCGCATGAATAGCAGGTGCATATATTTCAGTTAAGGAAGATGCAATTGCTTCTAGCAAAGACCTGTTTCCTACAAAACTTACATAAGCATCTACGGCAAATTTAGATGCAGGTAATAAGCCTTCACATGACTTTACATAATCTAAATCTAATTTTAATGTTTCACATAATTGAAGGTATCTTTTTATTCCTCCATTTCCATCTATGTCTCCTTCATGATCTATAACCCTAGATCTCCATTCAAGTCTTAAATCCACATCATTGATTCTAGCCATTACAGTTAAGTCTTTTCTAGGAATACTCCATTGATAATAAAACCTATTAAGAGCCCATGCCTGTACTTGTTCAAAGGATAACTGACCAGAATGCAAAAGTTTATGAAACGGATGAAGGCTATGATATCTTTCTTTTCCAAGCTGCGTTAAAGCTTTCACAAACTCATCTTTATTCATTTTTTTTTCTTTACTAGGTGATAATGGAGCACCTGGATAAAAAGGAGCAGTTACTGTCATATTTTAATTTCCATTGTATCATAAGCTATTTCCCATCCTGCTTCATTCGCAATTTTTCTTTCAGAGGAGTTTTCTAAAAGTGCAGGGTTAGTTGTATTAATATGGATAAATATTTTTCTTTTAATATCTAATTCTTTAAAGGCTTCTATTGAACCACTAGAACCTGACATGCTCATATGACCCATACGTTGGCCGGTTTTAATACCTACGTTTTCTTTTATCATTTCATCATCAGTCCATAGAGTGCCATCAAATAAGACAAGATTAGCATTATCTACTCTTTCTTTAAGCCAGTCCGGCATATTAGCGCAGCCTGGTATATAAAATAGTTCTGTATTACCTTCAGGTCCTTTAATTTCCAAAGCTATAGTATCTTCTTCTACAGATCCAAAATTAGCGCCTTTAGACTCATCTTCAAGCCATAATGCTACTTTTCCTGGAACAGCAAAAGGTGTAACCGTAATACCACTATCGGTATCATCTGTATATTTTAAGGATATAGCTTCATCTAATTTTATAGGATTTCTTTTTACAAATTTAGGATTGAGGACATTAAATATAGAATTACCTTCTAAAACTCCTAAAACCCTTTGGGTTCCATATAGATTAAATTTTTGAGATTCTCTTAGATTTATCAATCCGGCGGTATGATCTACATCTGCATTTGTAAGTAAGACACCCATAATTGGACTATATCTAAGAGGGTCTTCAGCTGATGGCATTAATTCAGGGTTGCTCCATAGTTGTTGTCTTAAATCAGGAGAAGCATTAAAGATAAACCATCTTTTTTTATCCATACTTATAGCTATAGAAGATTGTGTTCTAGCTATAGCTTCAGGACTTTTATTTCTAGCAAGACGGCTATTTGGATGATTGCAGTTCCACTGTGGATAACCCCCACCAGCTGCTGCTCCGAGCACACGAATATACATACTATATAATCCTATTTACGCTTCGGTACAGAAGCTGGTGAGAATATCATAACTAATCTTTACGACTAGATTTCTGCGCAAGCATAACAGTTGATTTCAAGACCAACAGCTACTTCACGTACTACAGGAGATTTCCACATAAGATATCCTCCCTTTCTTGTTTAAGTTAAAAATTGATAACAACAAAATAAATTATTATCGCTTAAAGATTAGAATAAAACAGATAAATCGTATTATGCAAAGCTATACTTAATATTGTAATCACCTATAATAGGATTATATAATTTTATAAAATAATGGTAAGAGTTAAGGAAACAAATGTTTAAAATAAAAAATCAGATCATTTTCTGTGTAATATTCATTATTAATGTTCAATTAACTAATGCAAATGCATTAGTTGAAGACGAGTGGTTAAGAGATAAAGTATGTACAGAGGGCTTTAAAATAATAGAGGTTCATAGGTCAAAGAAGGAATATGAGTTGTCACATATACCTTGTTCTGTATTTACAAATTTCTATTCTAGTGGCTGGCGAGAAACTAGAAATAAGATACCTTTACTTATGCCAAGTATTAATAAATTAGAAAAACTTTTAGGATCTTTAGGTATCTTAAATAGCGATCATGTAATTATTGTTGCGCCCGGAACAGGTAAATATGATGCAGCTGAAACCGCAGCTATTTATTTTACATTTAAATATTTAGGTCATGAAAAAGTATCTATTCTGGATGGAGGATTAAAAAGTTGGAAAGAAGATTGGGATAGTGAAACTGAAACAGGCTTTACACTGCCTGAAATTAATTCTTATAAGGCGAAAGTAAATAAGAACATTATAGCAAATAAAGACGATGTGTTAAATCTAATTAATAAAACGGGCTATTTAATTGATTCAAGACCATCTGATATGTTCGTTGGAATAAATACATCTCTTCCAGCTCTTAGATCTGGAACTATTCCAAATGCAATTAATTTACCTAATGCTTGGTTGCTAGAAAACAATACTTTACATTTCCAAAAAAAAGAAAATATCATAAAAATTTTAGAGCATTCAGGTATCACTAAGAAGGATGGTCAGATATCATTCTGTAATGCTGGCCTAGAAAGTGCTCTTTCTTGGTTTGTAATGTCAGAAATATTAGAATATCCTAATCATCTTTTATATGAAGCGTCTTTAGCTGAATGGTCAGGAGATATTTCTTTACCAATGATTGATAAAATCAATATTAGTAAAAATAAAGATAGTGAAAAAATAATTGATTCTTTCTCTATGAAACCTCCTAAATAAATATGAAAAAAGAAAGTGTTCTAATATCTAAAGCTGCAGAAATATCTGTTGCTGAATTATTCCAAATTCAAGCACAAAAAACTCCTAGGGCAATGGCTATAATTAATTCAAATGGAGATAAATATACTTATAAAAACTTTTTATTGAGAGTACTTAAATTATCTACAGTTTTAATAAAACGGGGAGTTAAACCTAAAGATAGAATTGCTATTTTTTCTGAAAATAGATTTGAGTATTTAGAGTTAGAAATGGCATGTGCAAAGATAGGTGCAATAGTAACGGCAATAAATTGGCGACTATCTGATAAAGAAGCAAATTACTGTATTAATTTAGTAAAACCGAAGATAATCTTTTTTTCAGAAAGATTTAAAATTAAGACAAAGTTAAGATCAATTAAAAGTTTAACAAGCATAATATTTGGTTTGAAGTATGAAAATTTAATAGATAAAGTAATTCCTTATTCTGGGCCAAGCTTAGGGTTTGGTGAGGATATTCTTGTTATTTTATTTACATCCGGAACTACAGGTAATCCTAAAGGAGCTAAAATTTCTCATAGAGCTTTTATTGCTAGAACAATGTATTGGACTTATGAATATAAGGTTAATCAAGAAGACACTTTTCCTGCATGGGCACCTATGTTTCATATGGCATCTACTGATTTAGCTATAGGTTCTTTAATAATAGGAGCTTCTGTTGCCTTTATTGATGGTTTTCAACCAAAGGTCTTAAAAAGCTTTATTCAAAAATATAAATTGTCTTGGTTAGTTTTAATGCCGGGAATGTTAGAAGGCTTTATTAAATTTCTGAATGGAAAAAAAATAAAAATTAAGGGGATTAAAGCTATGGGAGCTATGGCAGATTTGATTCCTAAAAATCAAATTATAGAAATTACTACATTATTAGATACTTCATATCTTAATTCTTTTGGCTCTACAGAAACTGGAATGCCTCCAGCATCAGGGGGAGTTATTGATAAAAATTCTAAAAACTTCTCTCTTTCAAAAACTCAAAGTAGTTTTTGTGAGGTTATATTAGTGAATGATAATAAAACTGTAGAATTAGGTTTTTCAGGAGAATGCGCAGTAAGAGGACCAACATTATTCAGCGGTTACTGGAAAGCAGAAGAAACAAACTTAAAAGATTTTAAAAATGGTTGGTTTCATATGGGGGATGTGATGAAAAGAAACATAGATGGAACACTAGATTTTGTAGATAGAAAAAAATATTTAATAAAATCAGGAGGAGAAAATATTTATCCTGCTGAAATAGAGAGAATATTACTAGGTCATAAAAATGTATCTGAAGCTATAGTCGTAAAAATAACAAGTAAAAAATGGGGAGAATCGCCTATTGCAATAATTAGTGTAGTAAGTTCTTTAGAAAAGAACGATACTACTAAAAAATTAAAACAATTATGTAAGGCTAATTTAGCTAGTTATAAACAACCTATAGATATATTAGTTATAAATGAATCTGATATTCCAAGAAGTACGACTGGGAAAGTTCAGAGACATTTAGTAGAAAAAATGATAAAAACATATTTTAATGGGAAAACTTTAATAAGAAAATAGTATAATTATGTCTAATAATTCAATAAATAATTCTAGAGTAAAAGTTAAAGTAAAAAAAGGCTCTAAAAGTGTTTCTTCTAGACGTTGGCTGGAAAGACAATTAAATGATCCCTATGTTGTTGCGGCTAAAGAAGATGGTTATCGTTCACGGTCTGCTTATAAATTAATAGAATTAAATGATAAGTTTAAATTTTTAAAAAAGAGTAAAACCGTAATTGATTTGGGAGCAGCACCTGGTGGTTGGAGTCAAGTCGCAGCTAAGATTATAGGTCTTCCTAAAACTGGAAAATTAGTAGCAGTAGATATTCAAGATTTAGTTCCTATAGAAGGTCTTTCATTTATAAATGGAAGTATAATGGATGAAGAGATTATAGAAATAATAAAAAAAAAATTAGAATGTCAAGCCGATGTAGTATTATCAGATATGGCACCTTCTGCATCTGGACATAGAAATACAGATCAAACGAGAGCATTACTTTTAGCAGAACTTGCTTTAGATACAGCAACAAGACTATTAAAAAAAGAAGGATCATTTTGTTGTAAGTTGATAAGGGGAAAAGGCGAAGAAGAACTAGTTAGTGTAATGAGGAGGTATTTCTCATCTATTAAACGTTATAAGCCTGAATCTAGTAGAAAGGATTCTGCAGAAATATTTTTAATTGGTTTAAATTTTAATGATCAAAACTTGGCGTAATTAATTAATTATGTATATTCTCTTTATAATTAGTTTAAAACATTTTATATATAAGTAATAAGAGAGGTAATAATTGAAATTAATAGAAGCATTTACTTTTGATGATGTTTTAATAAGACCAGCAGCTTCTTCGGTTCTGCCAAGTAATGCTGATACTAAAACTAAATTCACGAAAAATATTACTTTAAATATTCCATTAGTTTCCTCTGCTATGGATACAGTTACAGAATCAAAATTAGCTATAGCAATTGCACAAGCAGGTGGAATTGGGGTTATTCATAAGAATAATAAAATAGAAGAGCAGGTAAGAGAAATAGAGATAGTTAAACGTTTTGAATCGGGTATGGTTGTTAATCCCATAACGGTTAGTCCAGAAGATACATTAAAAGATATTTTAGCTTTAAAAAAAATACATGGAGTGTCTGGTTTTCCTGTTGTTAATAAAGATGGTGTTCTCCTAGGAATTATAACAAATAGAGATGTTAGGTTTGCAGATAAACCTAAAGAACTAGTGAAAAACTTAATGACTAAGAAAAATTTAGTAACTGTTCCAGATACAGTCAGTAGAGAGGATGCCATTTCAACTCTTACTAGTACAAGAGTAGAAAAGCTTATTGTAGTAAATAAGAAATATAAATGCGTTGGGTTAATAACTGTCTCTGATATTAAAAAAAGTGAAAGAAATCCATTTGCTACTAAAGACCAAGAAGGAAGGTTAAGAGTAGCAGCGGCTGTTGGAGTTGGAAAAGATGGAATGGAAAGAACAAAAGCACTAATTGCAGCAGGAGTGGATGCTATTGTAGTAGATACTGCCCATGGTCATTCAAAAGGTGTTTTAGATGCAATTAAAAATATAAAAAAATCTTTTAAAAATATTCAAGTAGTGGGAGGAAATGTTGCTACTGCAGCAGGAGCTCAGGCTTTAATAAAGGCAGGAGTAGATGCTGTAAAAATAGGAATAGGCCCTGGTTCTATTTGTACTACTAGAGTAGTAGCAGGTGTAGGTGTTCCACAGTTCTCAGCTATATGTGAGGCAAGAAGAGTATGTAAATCTAAGAAAATTCCAGTTATAGCAGACGGAGGTATTAGGTTTTCTGGCGATGTTGCTAAAGCAATTGGAGCAGGAGCTGATTGTGTAATGGTAGGATCTTTATTAGCCGGAACAGAAGAGGCTCCAGGTGAGACATTTCTTTATCAGGGCAGAACATTTAAATCTTATAGAGGTATGGGTTCTTTAGGGGCAATGGCTAGAGGGTCCGCCGATAGATACTTTCAAGAAGATATTACTGATCAAATGAAATTAGTTCCAGAAGGTGTTGAAGGAAGAGTAGCCTATAAAGGTCTAGCGTCATCTGTAATTGATCAATTAGTTGGAGGATTAAAGGCGGCTATGGGTTATACTGGGAATAAAAATATTTTTAATATGCAAAATAAATGTGTTTTTCAAAAAATTACTACGGCTGGTGTAAAAGAAAGTCATACTCATGACATCGCTATTACAAAAGAAGCACCTAACTACAAAACAGGCGATGTTTGACACCAGGAGCTCGTCTATTATCAGTTGTAGAAATTATTAATGATATATTTCTTCAGTCTGTAGATGAACATTTTTCCTCTGATAAAATAATAAAAAATTGGATACGTAACAATCGTTATGCAGGGTCTAAAGATAGAAAAGATATTACTAATAATGTATTTGGGATTATAAAAAGATATTTCAGCATAGATTATATTCAAAAAAATAATATTACTTTAGGGGAACATTCTTTAGAGTTAACAATAATTTATCACATATTTTATGGAGGTGGGAAAACTAATCTCATTTCACGTTTTAATGATGGCCCTTATGCTATTACAATGACTGATGCTATTAATAATTATATTGAAAAAATCAGTGTTTTTAATTTTGATAAAATTGAATTTGTTAAATGTTCTCTACCAGAGTGGTTATATAGAGAGTTTTATGACAGTTTTCATAATGATACTAATAAAATATGTGAAAGTTTATTTCAAGAATCTAATTTTGATATTAGAGTAAAAAAAGGACTAAGTAGAGATAAAATTATACAAAAATTAAAAAATTATAATATAAGCTCGGAAAAAACTCCTTTATCTCCTTTAGGAATAAGAATTAATAAAAGAATACCCATAAATAATCTTATAGAATATAAAAAAGGTTTAATAGAAATTCAAGATGAGGGAAGTCAATTAGTTTCTTTATTATGTGGAGCAAAAGAGAATGAAACTATTATAGATTTATGCGCAGGAGCAGGAGGAAAGTCTCTACTTTTAGCTGATTCACTAAATAATGTTAAAATAATAGCTACTGATATAAATTTAATAAGATTAGATAAAATTAAGGATAGAGCTAAAAGAAATAAAGTAGAAGGCAAAATTAATATTGAACTAAATTATCATAATTTAAATACTTTAGCTGATCGTGTGATCTGTGATGTTCCATGCTCTGGGAGTGGTGCCTGGCGTAGGAGACCAGAAGAAAAAATAAGCCTTACAAAAAATAAATTTGAAAAATTAATAGCATCTCAAAGAGATATTTTAGACTATGGAGCAAGTTTAACAAAAATAAGAGGAGAGTTAGTATATATTACTTGCTCAATATTAAATAAGGAAAATAGAAGACAAATAGATTCATTTTTAAAAGATAATCCTAATTTTGAAATTGTAGATTTAAAGTATTCATGGGATAATATTACTAATTCAGAAAAATGGTTTGGAAAAGAAAAATATTGTCAATTGCTTCCCAGTATTCATGAATGCGATGGTTTTTTTATAGCAAGGTTAACGAAGACTAATTAGATAGGAAATTAAGGTTTGAAAATTTCATTTTTTATTATTTTTTATTTTATTACAATTTGTTGGCCGTTAACAAAAATCATGGGTAATCAAAATCCTCCCTCTTCAAAAGGTGATACCAAGGTAGATATACTAATAGATAAATCAATGATATTAAAATTTATAAACCAAGGTGAATATATAAAAGCTAAAAAGAATCTTTTAGTAATTATAAAGAAAGATGAAGGAGATGCTGAAGCATATAATTTATTAGGTTATGCAGAAAGACAATTACAAAATTATATTTCAGCTATTAAATTTTATAAAAAAGCATTAACTATTAATAATGATTTTATAGGAGCTCACCATTATATTGCTATGGCATATTTAGAATTAGATGATATAGAGAAAGCTAAATATCATTTAAATCAATTAGATTTAATATGCTTATTTGGATGTAAGGATTATTTTGAAGTAAAAAATAAAGTTGAATTTTATGAGGCAAATAATGATTGAAGCAAATAATGAAATAATAAAAAAATATAAGGCTGATAATATATTAATAGTAGATTTTGGAAGTCAATTTACTCAATTAATAGCAAGAAGAGTTAGAGAAGAAGGGGTTTTTTGCCAAATTATAGCATATAATAAAGTAGATGAGTATTTATTAAACAATCAACCTAAGGCCATTATTCTTTCCGGAGGACCTTCTTCAGTAATTGGAATTAAAACACCGAGAATATCTGAAAAAATCATTAACTTAAATGTTCCTATATTAGGTATTTGTTACGGGCAACAAGTAATGGTAAAGCAATTAGGAGGAGAAGTTGTATCTTCAGAAACAAGTGAATTTGGCAGGGCCAGAATTACAATGCTTAAATCTTGTGCTTTAACTAATAATGTATGGAAAGAAGGGAATGATTATCAAGTATGGATGAGTCATGGTGATGCAGTAGAAAAGATACCTAAAGATTTTTATGTAGTTGCTCAATCTGAAGGAGCAGCATTTGCAGTAATTGCAAATGAAAAGAAAAAATTATATGGAGTTCAATTTCATCCTGAAGTGGTTCATACTCCTGAGGGAAAAAAATTAATTAACAATTTTGTAAAGAATATATCTAATTGTAAATCTAGTTGGAGTATGGAATCATTTGCAGATTATAAGGTTAATATACTAAAAAAGCAGATAGGCGATGGAAAGGTTTTATGCGGCCTCTCTGGAGGTGTTGATTCTTCTGTTACTGCAGCTTTATTGGATAAAGCAATAGGCCCTAAACTAGTGTGCGTTTTTGTAGACCATGGTCTTCTAAGAGGAGGAGAAGCAAAAGAAATAGATGCCATATTCAAAGAAAGACTAGGGTCTCGTTTTATACATATAAATGCCTCTGAAATATTTTTGAATGCTTTAAAAAATATTAGTGATCCTGAGGAAAAAAGAAAAACTATAGGAAAAAAATTTATAGAAGTTTTTGAATTAGAAGCTAAAAAAATAGGAGATGTAAAGTTTTTAGCTCAAGGTACTTTATATCCTGATGTCATTGAGTCAGTATCTTTTGCCGGAGGCCCCTCAGTTACGATTAAGTCCCATCATAATGTTGGAGGGCTTCCAGAAAAAATGAATCTAGAATTAGTTGAACCCTTGAGAGAGCTATTTAAAGATGAAGTGCGTATTTTAGGAAAGGAGTTAGGGCTTCCAGATTACTTGATAGGAAGACATCCTTTTCCTGGACCAGGTTTAGCTATAAGATTACCAGGAGTGATAACTGAAGAATCTATAATAACTCTTCAAAAAGCAGATACTATATTTATAGAAGAAATAAGGAATGCAGATTTATATGACAAAATTTGGCAAGCATTTTGTGTGCTTCTTCCTGTTAAAAGTGTAGGAGTCATGGGAGATTCTAGATCTTATGATAAAGCACTAGTTTTAAGAGCCATTACTTCAGTTGATGGCATGACAGCAGACGTATATCCATTTGAGCATGCTTTTTTAAACAGAGTTTCCACTAGAATAGTTAATGAAGTTAAAGGAATAAATAGAGTAACCTATGATATTACATCTAAACCACCAGGAACAATAGAGTGGGAATAATTCCTAAAACTGAAACCCTTGCTCACCAACGATTACAGAGTATCAGATTGCTTCCAAGTGACCTTTTTGAGAGAT
>NYVM01000001.1 GCA_002684605.1 Candidatus Pelagibacterales bacterium
TGAAATTACTTTTTCCGATAACGCCTTTTACATAAAAATTAAAAGGAAGCTTAGATCCTTGAAGAAATATTCCTTGAAAGGCACGACTTCCATATCGAATTCCTTGGTCAACCAATCCGCTGTTGTAATACATTGAATAACGNTTAATTGGAATTTTATTTAATGCTGTTCCAGGTCTTCTTTCAAATATGCTTATTCTATTAAATGATCGNTTTCCCCATACNGTAAGTCGNCTTTGTCTATACCATGAAATNCCTCCTGATTTCAANTTAAAANNTCCATGTTTGGTAGCAATTGATGTNGAAAGATTTAGNCCTAGGTTTAGGGTTAATGCTTGAGTGAGATCNGGTGAAGGACCTTTGTATAAACTGTTGANCATTAGGTCTGCACCAAATTTGATATTNTCTCTAGTATTACCATTNAGTTTTAAAAGAAANATAGGTTCTCTATATGCATCACCTGAGCTAATGACTACGGTTTTACCACTNTTATTNGNAAATGTCTCTTGTTGGTTGCGCACAAAACCTAAGAACCTGTAATATCCTGAAAAAGAAATTGAGCTAGATGGATTCTTAAAGCTCAAAACATTGCTACTAAAAGTTTTTTGATTAATAATTGTATCTTGACTAAAAGAAGATCCCGCCCACATAAAGAAAATGATCAAAAATGATCTCCTCATATCATATAAAAATTGAAAAATTTTCACTAAACTATTAAATTAAAATTGTAAGACAAGTCTTTTTTATTTGAAAATATGGGTTAGTAATTTGAGTTAATTTCTTTTAAAGGTGTGTTTTTCCAAGTAATTCCATCTTGCCATTTGGGTGCATGTACCTCAGTAAGGTAATTATCTAATATTTTTTCCAGNTCTTTNNCTTTCTNNGGNTTTTGAGTAGCNAGATNTAATTGCTCCATTTTNTCTTTTACTAAATTAAATAGAANAATTGATTTATCATCTTGAAATTTAATTAGCTTNTAGTCTCCTTTTCGNACTGCAGAATGTGGTCTTTTTAAAGCAATACCATTTTTGTAGGGCACGTGAAAGAAAATACCATCAACTGCTCTTTTAATCTGTTNATTNTTTTTATTCAAAAGTATTGACGCAAAACTTCCTCCATCAATTTCGGTNAATGCAATTGTTTTATTTCCAGCTAAATCTATTATCGTTGGCAATAGGTCGGATCCTGAAACAGGTGTTGCAGACTCTGTATCATTTTTGATTCCTGGTCCTGCAATAATAAGTGGTACACGTACCCCTCCTTCATATGCATCCCATTTACCTCTACTTAATGGAAAGTTGTAGCTNTTTTCATACTTCTTGGCTCCAGGAATATTNGGTACTGAGCCGTTGTCAGACATATAAATGATATAGGTNTTGTCTTCGATTTCTAGTTCTTTTATTTTATTTAATAAAAGTCCAAGTCCCTNATCTAAATCAAAAGTCATNGCAGCAAATCCAAGATCTTTTTGCTGTGCACCTATAGGTTTNTCTTTNAGAACGGCATAGCTTTTTNCTTTTGACTCAACATTAGAATGAACTGCATAATGCGAAATTTGAAGATAAAAAGGTTTTTCTTCCTCTTTACTGGAATCTATAAATTCAATTGCTCTGTCAGTTAAAGAAAAAATATTTTTTGGGTCCTTTTTAAACACATGTTCCCATTGACTTCTGTTATTGTCAAAATTACCATCTTTATTTTTGGTAGGTCCATCGCTTACATCATAGCCGAAAACTGAAGGATTACTTCCCATTCCCCATTTTCCAAAATGNGCNGTTCTATAATTACTATTNATTTTTTTAAGTGCTTTTGGTATNCTTGTAAATCCTTCATGATCAATATGATCCGTNTTCATTCCAACGCGAATCAATGAAAGNCNNGCTGGTGTTTTNCCNAATTGAATACTATATCTTGANGGNGCACAAACNGGAGCAGCTTGNATATGCATCAGAAAATCGNATACCNCTNTNNGCAANTNGCTCTAANTTTGGNGTNTCNAAGTAATCACTTTTTGAGCCTGGNTCATTATNCATCATNTTNACTGATGTACCATTCCANCCTTGATCATCNGCTANTATAAGNATGAANTTAGGNGAAGNTNNATNTATTTCNTTTTNTTTTGAAGGATCAGTCAAATTACAAGCAAAAAGAAGTAACAAAATTCCAACAATAAAAAATACATGTTGAATTCTATAATTTGTTCTTAACATAATAGATTTAGTTTATAATTTTTGAATTATTTCTTTTTATAATACATTATTTCACCATTTAAGTCATGGATGTCCCCAAAAGTTATATTTTTTGCCTTATGCATAGATTTGGCATTTTCAAATTGTCTTCCAAGGTTTTTAGGCTTAATTGAAGCATCAGCAATTCTTTCTTCAATCACTAATTTTAAAGAATCCATTACTTTATTATAATCTTGGTTACTAGAAAGATTAATCAGCTCTTCCTTGTCATTTTTATGGTCATAGAGCTCATAACCGAGCTCGCCATTACTCCCCCATTTTGTAAGTCTATAGCGTTTGGTTTTGATTGAGTATCCATTGCGCCACCTGGTGAGAGCACTTCCTCTCACTGAAGAATTTACGTTCTTGATTATTGGTTCCAAACTTTTTCCCACAACATGCTCAGGTGTATTAATACCTGTTAGGTCCATTAAAGTTGGATAGAGGTCGATTAATTCAACTGGACTAACAGATGAAGCTCCTTTATTTTCTGAATTTGGAGCAGAAATTATTAGTGGAATTCGTGTTGAGTTTTCAAATAGTGTTTGTTTTTGCCAGTGACCATGTTCTCCCATATGGTAGCCATGATCAGAAGTAAATACAACAACGGTATTTTTATCTAATCCATTTGCTTCTAGCTGATCAAGGATTCGGCCAACCTGCGCATCCACAAATGAAATAGTAGCATAATAAGCCTCTTTAATTTCCTGGGCAAGTTCTTTTTCTAGATTGATTTGGTTCTTTTTTGCTCTAATTGATTTCACAGCAGGCTCCGGTAAAGTTGCTAAATAGTCACTAGAGATTTCAGGAATTACGATTTTTTCTTGGTCATATAGATCAAAGTATTTTTTAGGAGCTACAAAAGGGGTATGAGGTCTAAAAAAACCAACTGCTAAAAAAAATGGAGTTTCTGTCTTAGCAAAAGTATCAAGTTTTTTAATTGCCTCGCTTGCTGCAATACCATCTGTTTGTTCATTGTCTTTACCATCTGCGGCTAACCAGCTTAAAGTTCCTCCATATCTTCTTGGTTTTAGAGAATTAATTTTATATTCTTCAATTTTGTCTCTACCGTATGGATTTACAGTTTGATCCCAAGAATAGATGTCGTCATTTCCTGATGTTCCTATCGCGCTGGGATTGTCATAGTGGAACATTTTACCAATCCTAATTGATTGATAACCTTGCTGTCTGAAACGCTGCCCCAAAGTAATAACATCCGGGATAGAATTTCTAAGACTCATATTATTTCTGGTGATTTTTGTTTGATTAGTATACATTCCAGTCATAAATGAAGCACGAGAAGGACCACACAATGGATATTGATTATGAGCATTTTTAAAAAGCACTCCTCTTTTTGCAAGACGATCTATATTTGGAGTTTTTACAACCAAATTTCCGTAAGTACCAAGATCACAGTTTAAATCATCCGCAATAATCAATAATACATTCATTTTTTCTGATGTATTAGAAATTGAATTATCTGCCGGCTTTTCTTTTTTTGAGCCTTCAGAGCAGCTATAGATTAAAAATAGTGCAATAAATAATTTAATGTATATAATATTTTTAAACATGAAAAAGTAGGATAAACATTTATCTTTGTTTAATAATNATTTTTCTTCTTATCCATTCTTTGTTTATGTAGCAACTTAAAATGTAAAAATAATTTTTCAGTTGNGAGNTTTNAATTTGAACTTTACTTGTTTGTGGAGTCATTTGCACAACNACTCGACCGGAAAGGTCTTTGATTTCTAATAACTCAATTGGGTCATTTGATTCTATTAATAGATCTCCATACGACGGGTTTGGAAAGGTTTTTAGAAATACATTTTCATATTCATTTAGAGCAGTTATATTAGCAATACAATCAGAACCTACTCCATTCAAGCTTAGGGCATCAAATTCTACATCTCCACTTGAAAATTGGAACTTAACTGCTCTGTCAAAAGTAACAGCAGCTACTGTAATGCTGTTTGATCCAAGTGTCAATGCAACTGGATTTCCAAAGAAATCATTGCCATTAGCTGTTGTTTTATAAACTCTAACGCTCGCTCCATTTGCTGTATCTGTTACATTCATTGAAAATGTTTGGGCTCCTTGACTAACAGCTGAAGAATCAAGAATTGTAGCTACAAGCACATATGGCCAAGCAGGATTTGACCCTGTAACAAAATTACTACAAGCATTTATAAAGGACGAGGTTGAGGGCGGTGGTGGTGGTGGTGGGACAACACAATTTGAAGTATCTCCGTTCAAGACTAAAGCATCAAATTCTACATCTCCACTTGAAAATTGGAATTTAACTGCTCTGTCAAAAGTAACAGCAGCTACTGTAATGCTGTTTGAGCCAAATATCAATGCGACTGGATTTCCAAAAAAATTATTCCCATTAGCTGTTGTTTTATAAACTCTAACACTCGCTCCATTTGCTGTATCTGTTACATTGATAGTAAATGTTTGAGATCCTTGACTAGCAACTAAGGAATCAGGAGTTGTCGCTATAAGAACATAAGGCCAAGCTGGATTAGAGCCTATAGCGAAGTCACTACAATTACTTATTAATGAAGTGTTTTGAGCAAACATAGAAGAAGAGCTAAATGAAAATAAAGCTAAAAATATAAGTGTTTTAATTTTTTGTGATAGGAGCTCTGAAAAGAGAGTATTAATAGAAGAGAATTTATAAATGATCTTGTTTTGCATGATTAGTTATTTATTTATGTAAAAATACAAAATATACTTAGTGTATTTTGTACTCTTATTTACAAATACATAAAAAAACTTAAATTAATTAAGGGCTTTTTAAAAAACGAGAGATATAATATTATTGAAGAATTATCTTATTATTAATAGTTCCTTGATTATCCGTTATCTCTAATAAGTAAATTCCTTTGGAATAATCTGCAAGACTAATCTGTTTAGTGTATTCACCAATAAAGTGATCTAATGATTCCTCATAAAACACCTCTCCTACTATATTCAATACTCTAACTAATAGAGTCTGAATCTCTTCAGTCGCAAAACACACATTAAAAATATTATCAGTAGGATTTGGATATATATCTAAATTGTTAATAGAAGTTCCTCCATTTAATCTTATGGATACTGGTTGTGTCCAGAATATTGGACTTGTCCACCAAGATCTATAAATTGTAATATTAGAATCACAGAATGTTCTACCCTGTGCTCTATATGATTGTCCCGATTGTAATCCAAATTTGTTTACAGAAAAGCTTGGAAAATATATTCCAAATCCACCAGCTGTTTGCCAATTCGCACCAACTGTATCAATTCTTAATGCAATACGAGCAAATACATAAGCTCCAGTTGTATCCCAACTAAATCTTGCTTTATAATGATTTCCTCCAAATGTTTGAACACTTAAATTTGTCATCTGTGGACAATCTTCAGCAGTTGTAAACTGTTGAGCAGGAGAATATCCAGATTCCATACCACCACAATAAAATGATTTCATTTTATATTCATAAGTTGTATTTGCAGTTAAGTTCTGAAGTACTTTTTGTTGTGTAGATAAACCAATATTACATAATCCACTTCCTACTCCAGCTGATTTTGTTGTCCAAATACTATCTGTAATTTTTTTGTACCTAATAAAGTTTTTCCATACTCTACATGAATCTGTATTCATATTATTCCAATTAATAGTTCCTCTAATATCTACAATATTATCAGCAGACAAACCATTAGGATAAGGATTATTACACATATAAGAATATAAACAAGAACCATCATCTGTGTTAGCATTAGTATAATAATTCCAAGCTACAGAATCTGTGCAACCTAAAATAGCAACGCACGCAGAGTTTACTCCATTCAAACTTAACGCATCAAATACTACACCACCACTTGAAAATTGAAATTTTACTGCTCTGTCAAAAGTAACAGCGGCAACTGTGATACTGTTGATTCCGGTTGTCAACGCTACTGGATTTCCAAAGAAATCGTTTCCGTTGGCAGTAGTTTTATAAACTCTAACGTTCGCACCACCTAATGGTAGCGACGTAACATTCATTGTAAAAGTTTGGGCTGCTTGACTAGCAGCTCCATCTGCAATAGTTGTTGCGACAAGCACATAAGGCCAGGCAGTAGGACCTGAAACAAAGTCACCACAAGTACTTATTAAAGAGTTAGCAGGGATACAACTAGAGGCAGTTCCATTCAAACTTAAAGCATCAAAAACTACGTCTCCACTTGAAAATTGGAATTTAACTACTCTGTCAAAAGTAACAGCAGCTACTGTGATTGTATTTGATCCTAGTGTCAATGCTATTGCATTTCCAAAAAAATAACTACCATTGGCTGTAGTTTTATAAACTCTAAAGTTAGCCCCACCTACTGGCAAGGACGTAACATTCATTGTAAAAGTTTGAGCTACTTGACTAGCCGCTCCATCTGCAATAGTTGTTGCGACAAGCACATAAGGCCAAGCAGTAGGACCTGTAGTGAAGTCACCACAAGAACTGATTAAAGATGTTGGAGTTGGTGGCAAAACAGTAAGACAACTGGAGGCAGTTCCATTTAAACTTAAAGCATCAAACACTACGTCTCCACTTGAAAATTGGAATTTAACTGCTCTATCAAAAGTAACAGCAGCTACTGTGATTGTATTAATTCCTATAGTCAATGCAACTGGATTTCCAAAAAAGGAGCTTCCATTAACTGTAGTTTTATAAACTCTGAAGTTAGCCCCGCCTAATGGCAAAGACGTAACATTCATTGTAAAAGTTTGAGCTGCTTGACTAGCTGCTCCATCTGCTATAGTTGTTGCTACAAGCACATAAGGCCAAGCAGCAGGGCCTGAAATGAAGTCACCACAAGAACTTATAGTTGATGTAGTTTGGGCAAAAATATTAAAAGAGCTAGATGTGAATACTACTATTATTAAAAAGGTTTTAAAGTTTTGTAAAATCAACGAAGAAAAAGAACAATTAGTAGAAAAGTTTAAATTCATAATACTTTTTTTAAATAGTTAATAAACTATAAAAACAAACTTAAGAAATTAATTTCTTTTACATTACAACAAGTATTTTTCTTAGTAAAGAGATAGTTTAAGAAAAAAATTGTCTTAGAATTCCAATTATATTAATTTCAATAATATAATTGTAGCTTTTTTTGCTTGAAATAAATATGACTAAGTAACCTTTAAAAAAATTATTAGTTTTAAGAAAATAGGTTTTTTTATTTAAAAGAGATAAAGTTATATATTTGATGATATTATTAATTTAAAAATGTCAAGTAACAAATTCGAAAAAGTTTTATGGAGCACTAGGTATGTAGTGATTATAGCTGTTGTATTATCAATTATTTCTTCTATTTCATTATTTTTAATTGGAGGTTGGGATATTATTCAAGCAAGTGTATTTAACAACCCTCTGTTAAATGAAGATATAAATAACAGTAATGACTTATTATTTAAAATTATTTCGTCTATTGATTTATTTTTAATTGGAATAGTTCTATTAATTTTTGGATTTGGAGTATATGAACTATTTATCAGTGAAATTGATTTTGCCAAAGATAAATTTGCTGACTCAACATTAAAAATAAATAATTTAGATCAGCTTAAAAACAAAATAATTAAAGTTATTATTATTGTTTTAATTGTTAAGTTTTTTGAGAAAGTTTTGAAGCTATCACATAATTTCACAACACCAAATGATCTCCTATTATTTAGTATTTCTATTTTATCTATATGTATTGGATACTATTTGATAAATAGAAAATAAAGTTTAAAAATTAATTTTAGATGATTACCAAATATGATTAAAACTTTAAAATTAAAAAGTTTATTATACTTATTATTTTGTTTGTTATTTTCTTTAAATAAAATAAATGCTCAATCATCATGTAATGACTCTATAGTTTCATCTTCATCTTGTTACTTATCATCAAATACTTATACTTTTTATTCACAACAATCAGTAAATGGTTTATGGTGGGTTTATGATAGTATTGGTAATCCGCTCACATATACTAATAATAATAGCAGTATTAGTTTTAATTTCATTAATCAAGGTTCTTATGAAATTAAGTTTTTAGAACCAATTTCGAGTTGTACTTACAATAATTTTATATATGTCACTGATAATCCAATTAGCTTAAGTGTAAATAATAGTACAACAATATGTGCTGGAGGAAGTATTGATTATAATTCTCTTTCAATTAATACTACTAACAGTTCAGGAAATGTTAATTACAATTGGCAAACATCACCGAGTAATTATTCTTGGCAAGGTTTAATACCTTTTGCAATTCCAGCTTCTGAAACTTCAGTGACACTTACTGCTACTGATATTGCCACTGGTTGTTTTGATACTAAAAATATTAATATCAATTACAATAACACAACAGCAAATCCTTCATTTAATATTTCTACAGCTCTAATTTCTTGTCCTGGACAAAATATTTCATGTACTGCAAATTCTATCAACAATAATCTATATAACTATTATTGGAGTATTGATGGAATTATACAAAATAGTGGTTATAATGGAGTATTAAATACGTCCATTTTACCAATTGATTCTTTTGTAATTATATCTCTTTTTGTTGAAGAAGTATCAAATGGATGTATAGTAAGTAATACCCAATTATTAAATGCTAACAACCCTCAATATGCCGCTTTAGATACTTCTGCTTCGCATTATAATCAAGAGCTAAATAGTTTTGTTTATTGTGAAAGTGATAGCACTATATTAGATACATTAAATAATCCGTTTAATATCTTAAGTGGTGTTGATTCTGTAGTAATTGACCTTGGTGCTGGAGATAGTCAGACATATACTACTTCTGATGGTTTTGATCAATTTTTTTTAAATTTATCGGAATCAATATATTCTGTAACTCTTACAACATATTTTAATGGAAATTGCTTACCAATAAGTATAAGTTATAATTTTATCTACAACCAGCAACTTAGTAGTGTAAATGTAAATTTTGGTACATGTTCAAGTTCTAATTTATGTATTGGAGACACAGTAAATTATTTAATAGATCCTCAACAATTTCAAATGCCACTAAACGCAGAAATACTGTGGGTTATTTCTTGTGATAGCAATAATATAGATACCATTATATGGGACTATTATGATGTTCAAAATAATACATACCTTACAGATGCTGATTGTAATCCATCAACAGCAGATGAAGAGTATATTGTATTTAAATATCTTTATGAAGAGAGCTCATGTGGATGCTATTTTAATGACAATACTATTGGTGATATTTATGACAAATTTAGAATAATACCAATATTTGTTACCGCATGCCAGAGTAATGCAATGACATTAGGATTAACAGTTTACGTTCCTCCTGTCCCAACTGCAGAATTTTCTATTATGGATAGTGTATGCGCTCCGGCAATTGTGTCTATGTACAATAATTCTGATTTTGGTTGTCAAAATTCATTGAATCCAAATTACAATCCAAGCAATGCATCCTACGGATTATTAAGTCCAACATTTTATTATGATTTTGGGAATTGTATAGATTCAGTCAATATTCCAAATCAAACTCAATATTTATCAAATAATTTCCAGACTATATCAAATACCTATAATAAAGCTGGAATTTACCAAATTGAACTTTCTGCAACAAACTCATGTACTAGTGTTTCTTATAATGATTCAATTAGTATTTTTCCAAATCCAAACGTTTCATTTAGTTCAGACACGGTTTGTGAAGGAATTAGCACAAAATTTATATCATTTACGTCAACAAAGTCTGCTACTACTGATACTATTTCTTGCTTTCCGCTTGATAAAATAATAAATGTACCGGAAGGTCTTCCAATTAGTTCTTTTTCTTGGAGTATGGGGAGTAGTGAAGGAGTTTATGAAAATGGCACATCAAATAGCTCTGAAAATCCAGAATTTATTTTTAATACATGTGGTGAACATATTGTGGGGCTTACAGTAACCGATAGTTTAGGCTGTGATAGCACCTACTACGACACTGTTTTTGTTTATGGATCTCCAAATGCAGATTTTAATTTCAACAATTTTGAATGCGTTGGAAATCCTACATGTATTACTGATCTTTCAACAGCAAATCAAAATATAAATTGCTATTCAGCTCAATTAGATTTATGGCAATGGAAAATTAGAGATGAAAATAATAACATTATTTACTCTAACTCTTCTACAATTTCAAATAATTTTTGTGACACATTAGTTCCAGTATGTAATTCATCAATAATTTCTTCAGACTATGAAATAAAACTTATTGTAACAGATCAAAAAGGTTGCATAGACTCATCTGTTCAAGTAAATACTATTTTTTGTAATCCTCAAGCAAATTTTGATAATTCAGGCGTATGTTTTGATTCTTTAAATGGCGGAACAAAAAGCTTTATAAATTTATCCTCACCACAAAATGGAGTTTCTTTCAAATGGTATTTTGGAGATGGCGATAGCTCAACTTCTATTAGTCCAATTCATACATATAACAGTACAGGGTCCTATAACGTAACTCTTATTCTACTTGGAAATAATTGTAACGACACATTAGTAAAAACAGTTGAGGTTTTTGATGAATATTTAATAAATCTTACAACTGATACAATTCTTTGTTATTCACAAAATACTGGTTTCATAAATACTATTCCTTTAGGTGGATTTCCTCCTTATAATTATTCATGGAATGGACCAAACACTTTCATTTCAAACAATCAAAATATCAATAATTTGTTTACTGGATTATATACATTAGTTGTTACAGATGGAAATGGATGTATTGCAAATGATTCTATTTTTATATCAGAAAATCAACTTATAACAGGATCTTCTAGTTTAGATATTTGTGATGTTTTCAACTGGAACAATCAAATAATTACAACAAGTGGAAACTATAATCAGACTTTTATCAATTCAGCCGGCTGTGATTCNATACATACCCTTAATGTAACAATTAGAGAATCTTNTAATGATACCACATTTATTACAGCTTGTGACTCCTACATTTGGGATGGTATAGCATATACAACATCTGGTTTTTACAGCAATACTTATTCAAAAATAAATGGTTGTGATAGTATTGTTGGAATTGATTTAACTATCAATAGGTCATCAATTGCAGAAATTGGGATAATAGGATCATTAATAAACTGTGCCCCTTTAAATATTGACAGTAGTTTAATTATTGCTATTGATTCTATAAATAATTCTGATAACAATTACTTCTGGACTATTAATAATTTAAATGGAAACACTATCAATGGCACAGGAATATATCCTCCAATTAGTACAATAATTAACGAAAATGATAGCGCTGAGATTTTTCTTTTTGTAAATAATAGTTATGGATGTAGCGGAGATACATCATCTACTATAATTAGAACATTTTTAAATCCATCAGTAAATTTTTCATTAGATACTCTTCAAGGTTGTAGTCCATTAATAGTTAATACAGATACAAGTGGAACAACACAAGGACTAAACTACATTTGGAATGTTGTAAATCAAAATGGAATTATTTTAGAAACTTACAATTACCATAAAAATAACTTTATCTTAAATAATTCATCAAGCATATACGATAGTAGCTTTTATATAACATTATTAGTAATTGACAATCAATCTTGTGAGAAAGTAATAAGCTCAAATGAAATTATTGTATTTGCTCGTCCAAATAGCGACTTTTTGTTTCAGAATGTATGCGATGGAAATAATGTTTCATTTTTTGACAACTCTTTTTCTGGCACATCCACTATTACTTCTTGGCAATGGGATTTTGGTGATATTTATAGTTTAAATGATACCAGCTCATTACAAAATCCAAATAGCTATGTTTTTTCAAGCTGGGGACAATGGAGTGTTACTTTAGTTGTTTCAGATAATAATGAGTGTATTGACACCTCTAATCAAAATATTAATATTTATCCAAATCCAATTTCGAACTTTACTTCAAATTTTAATTGTGAAACTAGCCTTCTTTGTAACAATACTCTTCTATCTTTTAATGATAGTTCTTACATAGATTCTTTTGGAGGAATAATTACAAACGAATACTGGTTTATAAACGATGTCTTTGCTGACTCATCAATCTACACTCAAACGTTCAACACCCAACTTGATACAGGAATAAGTAATATCAAACACATTGTTAAAACTCAGTTCGGATGTTTGGACACTATTTCAATAAATTTTGAAACTGTATCAATCCCTACTGCCGATTTTTTATTAACAGATACAGTTTGTGGAAATGATACAAGCTTAATTGAAATGGTTAATTTAAGTAGTGGAAATATTTTAAATTCTATTTTAGAAATTACAAACTCATTAGATACTATTATTAAAATTGATACAATCAGTAATGATAGTATCATTAATTACATTGATTTGAGTGCAAGTAATAATATTATAACTTATTACCTATCCCTTACAGTATCCAATTGTTGTGGGTCATCAACTTATACAGATTCTGTTGTAATTCTACCAAATCCACAAGTCTATTTTGTTACCAATCCAATTTGTAATTTAACGCCTATACCAATTAATAATCCAGTTTATTTATTTTTCTCAAATTTTGTTGATACAATTAACACTGACTCTGTGCAAATAGAATGGGGCGATGGAACAAACTCAGGTATAATTTACCCTAACTTAGATGGGGGATTTCCTGTATGGCCAGATTTGACACACAGTTTTCCTGTTGTAAATATTTATAATATATGTATTACGGGATATAACAACTGTGATTCTACAACATACTGTTGTGATTTAGAGGTTATACCAAATCAAATTAATTCAGACTTTCAACTTATTGATAAATTAGCTTGCCAAGATGAAAATTGTGGTATTAGAGTACGTGAATTATCATCTCCAGGATTTAATAATGCTACTGTTAATTGGTGGTTTGATTACGATCCAAATAATGTTCCTTATCCAAATTTAGGAGCTCCCGACTTATCTATAGCATACTCTCAGTTTGACACTATTTGTTGGCAATATGATTCACCAGGAAAATATTTTATTTTTCATGAAATTTCATCTGGTCAAGTTGGAGGGCCAAATGGACCAACTTTTACAGACACCTCATTTAATTTATTGGATACAGTTATTGTTTTCCCAAAACCAGAAATTAACTTTACATCTTCTCCAACATGTTTATATGACACATTAACATTTGTTAATAATTCTACAATTGATAATACAATTGAAGGCATTCCTAATCAATCTATTAATACTTGGCAATGGTATGTCAACGGCGTTGCAATTAATAGTAGTTGGAATCTAAGCTACGTATTTAATACAAGCGGAAATTATTGGATAAAATTAGAAGCTACTTCAAATTATAATTGCACATCTGTCGATTCAATTGAAATTACAATTTATGATCTTCCTGAGAGTAATTTTTCATCAAGCCCAGCTTGTGAAAATAATATTATGTCATTTTCTGATTCTTCATCCTCAACAAATTTTTCAATTACTTCTTGGAAATGGTCAATAAATAATGGAGTATTCCAGAACTCAAATCAAAATTCTCAAAACCCAAATTTTTTATTTAATAGTTGTAGTTCTAATAATTTAGTTACACTAGAAATTGCAGATAGCAATGGATGTAGTAATAGTATTATTAAAAATGTTGAAGTTTATTGTAATCCTATTCCAAATTTAAATATTAGCTCTGCGTTATGTCACAACAATATCATATATTTTAATGATCAATCCACTGGAATTTCTGAAACAATTACTGATTGGAGTTGGAATTTTGGTATTAATGCAATTCCTCAATTCTCAAATTTAAAGAATGATTCAATTAGCTATTTCCAAAGTCCAGGAATACAAAATATTCAATTAACAGTAACAGACTCAAATAACTGTTCTTCAACTCTTGACACATCAATATATATTAACAATAACCCCTCTGCAATGTTTAATTGGAATAATGTATGTGCTAATGAAAGTACTTCATTTATCAATACATCTGCCGGCTCAACAAATCAAATAAATTCTTTTTATTGGCAATTTAGTGATGGTGGGTTTTCATCATTAGAAAATCCTACTCACATTTTCAATGTAAATGACACTATTGGTTCTAAAGCATGGGCAACACTTCTAATTACTGATATTGCTGGTTGTAAGGACACATTTGATAGTCGTACTACTTCAAAAGATATTGAAATACACCCGTTACCAAATATTAATTTAACTGCAGAACCAGTTTGTGAGGGAAAAACATTTACATTTATTAACAATTCAAGTATAAATAATCTATTTGATGACTCTCTTAGTTTTCAAAACCCTGTATGGGATTTTGATAATGGAGCAATTTTTAGCAATGACTCAATTTGGTTTTTAAACACAACAAATCCTCTGTATTTAGAGGGTATATATAATTTAAAACTTAACATGTCTTCTTCATTTATTTCTGAAGCTACTAATCAGAAATGCTTCTCATCATTTAATAAAAATGTAGAAATTTTAGTTATTCCTTCAATAAACCCTGACACCTCATGGACAAACCAACAGTGTGGTACAGATGTTGAATTTACATTTAATGCAAATCCAGAAAATGTAAATACTTATTACTACAGAATTAAAGACATATATAATAATCCTCCGGCCTTCACAGCTACACATGAATTTACATATAAATTTGATTACCCAGGAATATATACATTTAACCAATTTATATATAATCAAAATGGGTGTTCTGACTCTATAGTCGACTACTTAAAAATATATCCAAAGCCAATTGCAAATTTTCAAACAAATAAATTATCAGGCTGTGAAAGTCTTACAATTGATTTTAATGATATTTCAATTATTGAGCATGANAGCTTATNTGATAATGGAAGTACCGAAATAATTTCTTGGAGGTGGTTATTTGATGATAATGGAATTTCTTTAGATNCTAGTGCAACAAATACTTACAATACAGTAAATGGAGAAATAAGTTATTTTTCACCTTCNTTATATGTTGAAACAAACCATGGGTGCTCTGATTATACTCAAAAAGAAAATTATATAAGTACTCATCCAACTCCAATAGCAAAAATTAGTACTCCTCTTCAAGAGCTAGGCCCAGGATTGTATAATTTTAATGCATCACAGTCTCAAACTTCAAATGGACTAATAATAGATCCTGTACTATTTAATTTTATATGGATAACAAATGAAGACACTCTTTGGGATAATTTAAAAAATGTTGATTTGAACTATCAATATCCTCCAAACAATAATTATCCAAATTCTAATTCCCCAACATACTACGACTTATGCTTAGTACTGATTGACGAAAATAGTCAATTCCAATGTGCTGATACTACTTGCTTAGAGCCTCGCTTATTTATAAATTATTTTAAAGGTTTATATGTTCCAAATGCATTAGCTCCTGATGACAAAAGTGGTCAAACCTCTTATTTTTTACCAAAAGGTCAGTCATTAGAAAAATATAATCTTGAAATTTTTGATAGTTGGGGAAATCTAGTTTGGCAGAGTAATAAGTTAACAGAATTTGATAAGAAACCAGAGATTCCATGGTATGGAGTGACTTTTGATAACAAGCCACTTCCTCAAGGAACTTATATATGGAAAATATACGCCAAATTTACTGATGGAAGTACTTGGCAAGGAATTGAAGGAAAAACTACTGGATCAATTTATTTAATTAGGTAAGTGAGTATTAAAATAAAATATCTATTATTTGCATTAACCATTAGCTTNGTATCTAAAGCTCAAGATATATCATATTCACAATTTGATCTTAACACAATGTATACTAACCCCGCATTTAGTTCATTTGAAGAAGATAATAGAATATTATCAATTTTTAGAAATCAATGGAACGGTATTGCTGAGAGTTTTAACTCAAATTACATAGAATTTGGTTTTTCAATTAGCGATTTAAAAAAAAGAAGAATATCTAGTGGACAACTTTCTGCTTCTGCTGGTTTATTTCTAAATCAAGATATATATAANGATGTCTTTAAAACCTATGAAATTGGAATAATACCAATTACAATTCATAGTCAGCTTTCTAAAAATTATTTTCTTAGTTCTGGTATTTCAAACACTATTAGAATAAATTCTTTGGATTGGAACAGTTTAGTATTTACTGATCAAATTAATGATTTCAATAATCAGATTTCAGTTTCAAATGCTCAATTACCTAACAATTTTAATCAAACAACATGGTTAGATCCAACTATTGGTTTAATTCTCACAAAACATTCTAACATGTTAAATCAAAGTGCAAACACATCATTTATAGGTTTTTCTTGGCACCATTTTGTTCCTCCTGTTAAATCATTTTACAATAATCAAACTGAAATCAGTAAAATTCCACAAAAGATAATTATTCACGGGCAATATTTAAGTCAATTTAGATTTCTAAATAGAAAATCATTCAAGTTTTGGAAACTTTCATACCAACATATTCAGCAAGGTAGTAGAGCTGTAGTAAATGATAATATTGGACTATCTCTTACTATGCAAAATACATTACAGTTAGAAATGGGATGTTTTTATAAAATTGGAAGACAAACAACTGCAAACAGTCAAGTAAGACTAATGAGTGAATCTATAATTCCAATTTTAAGAATAAGAATGCAAATAGGCAGAAATTTAGGAATGGAATTAAGCTACAGCTATGATTATAATGTTTCTAAACTAAATAACATAAATACAATTTCCACAAATGAAATCTCTTTAAATATATATCATTTTAAAAAGAAAAAAAATAATATATGTCCTTTTCAAGGCAATGAAAATACAAACAGAAAATGGGATGATATTATGATGAATTCTAATGGGCATCAAAACAAGAACAAAAAAAGAAGAGCAATATGGTAATACAGACTAAAATTGATTTCATGTAGGCTGTTTTATTATTGTTTTAATTAATTATTCAAAAATATAATTCTAAAATTGAGTTTTTATTTACTCAACAATTAATTTCTTNTCTACTGTACCATTATCGTAAATGTAAAATAATAGTTCGTTACCTACTTTTTTTTCTCTTCCAAATAGGTCTATTATTTTANGAAGTTCTTTGTTACTAGTGTTTTCTTGTATTGATGATGTTAGACAGTTTTCACTAAAATAATTCTGAGGGTCTAAATTATTTTGAGGAAGAAAATTCCAGTTGTTAGCCGACCAAGTTGAATCATCAACATTAATACAATNCANGTCATAATTACCTTGAACTTTAAAATCTGTCATTTGCCAGTTATTCCCATTTCTAATATCTAAACTCATCAACATGTTATTCTCAACATTCATATAAATAAGCCAAGGATTATTTGATAAATCTAATGAGATAATTTGATTATCCCAGCAATGCAAACCTTGCAGGTAATATTGGTAACTTAAATCTAATGATGTAATTTCATTAAATTGACATGCAAAGTATCTTAAATTTGTATTATATGCTAAATTAATTTCTGTTAACTCATTTTCGTCAAGCATCAAATCATATAAATTTTCTAAATATCTTACATCGACATATCTTGTGTTATTATCTCTTAAATGCACGTAATTTAGCTGTAGGTTATATGACAAATCAATACTGTCAATATTTTGAAACTTAATCTCAAGATGCTGAAGATTTATAAAATCTTCTATCCCAACTAAGCTTGCTATTGGAGTTCCTAAATTACCACTTATATTTAAAACAGTTAGTGTATCAATTGCAGCTGTCAAAACTGAATCATTTAATGCAATACCATCTCCAAAACCCATACCTTCTAGACAATATTCAAATAGGTTGTCTGGAACATAAGTTTTTTGCCCAAACCCAACCATAGGAAGGAATAGTACTATAAGTAGTAGTTTTTTCATAATTAGTCTATTGTTATTCTTTTCTCTACTGTTCCATCATCATAGATATAAAATAGAGGTTGATTTGTTTTAGGCATAATTTGTTTTCCTAAAATATCAACTATTTTTTGTAATTTTCTATTAGAATTTAAAGCTATATTGAAAGTTGAAGTTGCATTTCCGTTTTCATCTAATCTAATAATTATTCCTGAGCCAAAATCTTCTAGAATTCCACATAAAATAAATTCATTGTTAAACATTTGCAAGCCTGAAGTTGAAAAATCTTCACCTAAAACACCCCATGTATATTCCCATTGTTGATTACCATTACCATCAGTTTTAACAACATATATATCTTCATCACCATTAATTTCTGTTTCAGCAAATAGTATAATTCCTCCATCACTTGTTATATGTAATTCTGCACAGTATTCATCTTCTGGTCCACCAATATATTTTCTCCAAATCTCATTACCAATTGAATTAATTTTAATTAAACACAAATCACTAGAAAAATTGTTTTGTGGATCTTCTATTTCACCACAAATAACATAATTTCCATCATTATCAATTTTAATATCACCATCATAAGTTAAAGAAAAACCATAATTGTTTTGCCATTCAATTTGACCGTTAGAATCAACTTTGTAAATTGAATTATCAACAGAAAACATGTACCCTCCATCTAGCGTTTGTTGTATCGATGAGGTAGTTCTTGAATTACTATTACCACCAATACCATAATCATTTGACCATTCTAGATTTCCCAAAAAATCTAATTTTAAGACACTTACATGGTCCATTGCTGATTGACTTAACCTTGAATCCGTACAGATTATATACCCACCATCACTAGTTTCTAATATGGCTCTTGGATCTTCATCTCCTCCAACAACTCCAAATACTTTATTCCACTCTTCATTTCCGTTATGATCTACTTTAATTACAATAATATCATCATCTTGAGAAGAAATTCCTGAAATTTCACCTAATATTACATAACCTCCACTAGAAGAGTGAATTACCTCTACAGCTTCACCAATATTAAAATCCTTACTCCAAACAAATATTCCATTATTTGTTATTTTGTTTAAAGTTATTATTGGGGAAGGATTATTTATATCAAATTTGGATCCAGAGTAAATATAATTATTATCAATATCTTCAATAATTGACTGTGGAATTTCTACCCAATTTAAAGAACCACCTGTCATATCTCTTAGATAAATTGGGAAATTTTGACTTATAGAGTAATAAGGTATAAAGAAGAAAAAGAAGAAAATAATAAATAATTTTTTCATTTTTTAAATAATTTTAAACAAAACTAAATATTAAAAATATTATTCCTATGCATTGCATAACAATCAAAAAGAATATCTCAAAATCAACATTTAACTAACAATGAATTTATTTCTTATAGATAGAAAAAAATTAATTAGATTTTTTGAGTAAAGAATTATTTTTAAATATAATTTTCAATTAGTTAGTCTTAATACTTGTAAATCAGTGTGTTACTTCCTAAAAAAGGTGACTTTAGGGGTGAAAAGTGTCGGGGTAGCAGGATTCGAACCTGCGACCTCCTGCTCCCAAAGCAGGCGCGATGACCGGGCTACGCTATAC
>NYVM01000050.1 GCA_002684605.1 Candidatus Pelagibacterales bacterium
TGCTGATGCTTCTCCTAACTATGTTATAGATACTTACAATTCATCATGGACTGATCAAGCTGCTGCTAGAAATGCAGTTAGACATGAAAGAAGACTTGAATTATCTATGGAAGGTCACCGTCTTTTTGATTTAAGAAGATGGAATATTATGGTTGACGCATTAAACACTTACATTGCAAACGAAGGAAGAACTATTGCTAATTTTGCAGCAAAAGCTAATCCTGTTTCAGCTAAGCATAATGCACTTCCAATTCCATTAAATGCTATAGATTCGTCTCAAGGAGCTCTTTCTCAGAATCCTGGTCACTAATCAAATTAAAATCTAGCTAAATTAAAAGCAGGATGAATTAATTTTCATCCTGTTTTTTTTTAAATTTAACTTATGAAAAGATTAAACCTACTTTTATTTATCATAGGTGTCTTTATTTTACATATTTCATGTAGTAATACTAATGATAACAAGCAATTTACTTTACTTTCAACTAATGTTACAGGTGTTGATTTTAATAATCAACTAAATGAGGATAATTCTTTTAACTACTTTACTTATCCTTATATATATATGGGTGGTGGAGTTTCAGTTGGAGATATAAATAATGACAATTTAGATGATATTTTCTTTACTGGAAATATGACTCCAAATAAACTTTTTCTAAATAAAGGAAACTTAAATTTTGAGGATATAACATCTTCTTCAAATACTGAAGGTGATAATAGATGGTATACTGGTTCAACGATGGTAGACATAAACAATGATGGCTATTTAGATATATATGTTTCTGTTGCCGGATTAGACGGAATAAAGAACAATGAATTATATATAAATAATGGTGATGATACATTTACTGAAATGGCTAAAGAATATGGAGTTGATGATGTTGGTAATGGTGTTCAAGCAACATTTTTTGACTATGATAAAGATGGAGATCTAGACCTATATGTTGCAAACTATCCAATGACATCATTTGATGCCCCTAGAAGTTATTATTCTTATAAAATGCAGAATACAGAAGATCATGAAACTGACAACTTATATAGGAACGATGGTTCATCTTTTACAAAAGTAACTGATGAGGCTGGACTCAGAACTTATGGTCTTACATTAAGTGCAACAATTGGTGATTTAAATAATGATTCATATCCAGACATCTATATATCTAATGACTTTAGTTCTCCTGATTTTATGTATATGAATAATGGTGATGGAACTTTTAAAGATATTGTTAAGGAGTCTACTAATCATACGTCTTTTTATGGAATGGGTGTTGACATTGCAGATTTTAATAACGACCATTATCTTGATTACATTCAAGTAGATATGGACGCTAAAGATAACAGAAGATCTAAGGCTAATATGGCTAGTATGAATCCTGAATTATTTTGGAGTACAGTTAATTATGGTTTTCATTATCAGTATATGCATAATACCCTGCAGTTAAATAGACGTATTGAAGGAGATAAGCCTTTTTTTAGTAATATTTCAAGATTATCAGGAATTTCATCTACAGACTGGAGTTGGGGACCTCTTCTTGCAGATTTTGATAATGATGGATGGAAAGACCTGTTTATTTCAAATGGGACTAGGAGAGAAGTTAATAATAAAGATTATTTCAATGAAATAAAATTAAGACCTATGTCTAAGGATAGTCTTTTATACTATACAAAGCAAATACCTTCAGAGCCAATTGCTAATTTTGCTTTTAGAAATAATAAAAATCTAACATTTTCGGATGTCTCTACAGATTGGGGTTTAGATGACAAAAACTTCTCTAATGGAGCAACATATGCAGATCTTGATAATGATGGAGATTTAGAGATTATTGTAAANAATATAGATCAAGAAGCNCAAATCTATAGGAATAACTCTATTAATAANTANGTTAGGGTTGAGTTAAAGGGTAGTGNGGAAAATNTTTTTGGAATTGATAGTAGAGTTTATGTTGAAACAGAAAANTCTAGCCAAATGCAAGAACTAACNATGACTAGAGGGTTTCAATCATCTGTTGCTCCATATTTAAACTTTGGACTTGGAAAAGATGAGTTAATTAAATCTTTAAAAGTAGTCTGGTCAAATGGTAATGTTCAGACACTAGATAATATTAAAATTAACTCAACTGTTGAGCTTAACATAATAAATTCTTCATTACCTAAGGAAGATGATTCTGAATTATCAAATCTATATTTTGAAAATGTAGATATTGTAGAACATAAACATGAAGAGAATGAGTATGATGACTATATCAAAGAAGTCCTTCTTCCTCATGAAAATTCTAAACTTGGACCTGGAATAGTTACTGGAGACATAAATGGTGATAGTCTTGAAGACTTTATTGTAGGAGGTGCTAAAGACCAATCTACAGCATTTTATATTCAAAAATCAGATGGATCATTTACAAATAAAATTTTTGCTTTTAGTAAAGCTCATAGTAAGTATGAAGATATGGATATGATACTTGAAGACTTTGATAATGATGGAGATAAAGATCTTTACATAGTTTCAGGTGGAAATGAATTTGATCCTAACACACCAATACTTAAGGATAGATTATATGTAAACAATGGAAGTGGATCATTCAGTTATAATGAAAATTCTATTCCTCAAAATTACTCTAGTGGAATGAGGGTTACTTCAAATGATTTTGATAAAGATGGTGATTTGGATTTGTTTGTAGGCGGAAGAGTTGTTCCAGGGAGTTATCCTCTTCCTGCAGATAGTTATTTACTTGAGAACTTATCAGATTCAAATGGAATTAAATTTATAAATGTAAACGAATCTCAGTTTCCTTTCAAAGATATTGGACTTGTTACTTCATCAGTTTGGACTGACTATAATAATGATGGCTGGACTGACTTAATTGTTGTTGGAGAGTGGACACCTATTAGATTCTTGAAAAATATCGAAGGTAATTTCACTGAGGATACTTCCTTGATTGATGTCGACTCCACTAGGGGATGGTGGTATGATATTATTTCAGAAGATTTTGATAAAGATGGAGACATGGACTTAGTTATAGGTAACCTAGGTAATAACTACAAATATCAAACATCAGGTGATGAAACATTTGATATTTTTTATAATGATTTTGATAAAAATAATAGTGGAGATATAGTCCTCAGTTATTATAATGATGGTGAACAATATCCACTTAGAGGAAGACAATGTTCTTCAGATCAAATACCTGCAATAAAAACTAAGTTTCAAGATTATGATGCTTTTTCTATAGCTACCCTAGAAGATGTTTATAGTGAGCCCGATCTTGAAAATTCACTTCATTACTTCACTAAAACATTTTCATCTGTTTATTTAGAAAACAATGGTAATTCATTTAAAATGAGTAAGTTACCTGTTTTATCGCAACTCTCCTCAGTTAATAAAATTCTTTCAAAAGATATAGATAAAGATGGTTATATGGATATAATTATTTCTGGAAATATGTATAATTCTGAAGTTGAAACACCAAGAAATGATGGGAGTGTCGGTGTTTATCTAAACTATAATCCTGATACAGGATTCGAGGCTATACCTACAAAAGAAAGTGGTTTGTTTTTAAATGGAGATGTTAAGGATATGGAGATAATTAATATAAATAAAATAGATTATATAATTTCAGCTAAAAATGATGACTTAATAGAATTTACTAAAATTAAGTAGAATGAAAATCTTCAATTATTTCTTGTTTTTTATTTCTATTTCTTTTCTATCGTGTGAATCTGAGCCTAATGCAGTTGAGGTTATTTATGAGATTAAACAGATGAAAGATTGGAGTTTAGATGTAAGCTTCACAATAAATAATTCAACAAACATAAATTTTGATTCTATATGGTCACTTCATTGGAATCAACAAAGTGCAATATTAAATGATGAGTCNATTCNTGATAATCTTAAATATGAGTATGTTGGTGGTCAATCATANAACATTTTATCTTTCGGCAAAGATTACACCNTAAATACTGGTGAATCAATNTCAATTGATCTTAAACAGTCAGGAGTAGTAAAAAGGAAATCAGACCTTCCAGTTGGAGGCTTCATTGTTTTAAATAATGAAACTATAGATGTAAAATTTATTAACGTATGGAAAGATGCAGATGGTATTGAAAACCTTAATCCTCCTACTGCCCAGGATAGGTATGATTATTATTCTTCAATTAATCTTATTGATAAATCTGAATTAGATTTAGTAGTTCCAACTCCAAATGAAATTACTTTATTAGATGGTGTATCAATGTTAAATGATGAATATAAAATTTCAGTTGACCAATCTTTAGGTTTAGAATTTGATATTATAAACTCACTTCTCGATGATATTATAGATATTAAGTCATTTAAAATATCAAACCAAGATTCTGAAGGTGATATTATTTTTAAATATTCAGATGAGTTAAATAAGGAATCATATAGTTTAAATATAAATAAAGGGAAGATATTAATTACTTCTTCAGATAGCTCAGGAGCTCTTTATGGTATTCAGTCATTAAAACAACTTTTACTAGTTTCTAAACTTGAGAATAAGCCTTTAAAGAATTTAATAATCAATGACTCTCCAAAATTTTCTTATCGAGGTATGCTTTTAGATATATCAAGAAATTTTTATGGTCCAAAAAAAATTAAGCAATTTTTGGATTATTTATCTTTCTTTAAAATAAACCATTTAGATTTTAGAATAACAGATGATGAAGGCTGGAGATTAGAAATACCTGGACTAGAGGAGTTAACAGAAGTTGGCTCAAAAAGAGCATATACTAAAGATGAATTTGAAAGCTTAATACCCATGTATGGTTCAGGTCCTGATACAAATTCTTCAGGATCAGGTTATTTAACCAAATCTGAGTTTATAGATATATTAAAATATGCTAAGGCAAGAAACATAACCATAATACCACAAATTAGTTATCCCTCTCATATGAGATCTGCTATTATTTCAATGAATGTTAGATATCAAAAATATATGGAGCTGGGCAATAAGATAGAAGCTGAAAAATACTTATTGGTTGATCCTGATGATAAAAGTGAATATTATTCAGCACAAGGATTTAACGATAATATTGCTTGTATTTGTAGGGAAAGTACATTTAGTTTCTATGAAAAAGTCATAGATGAAATTTATTTAATGTATAAAAATGCTGGAGTTGATCTAGAAAAATTTGGAGTAGGAGCAGATGAACTTCCATATGGTGCATGGCAGAAATCTCCAATTTGTGATCAGTTTATGACTGAAAAATTAATTAGTGGAGATTATAATGCTTTGTATGAAATGATGCAGGGAAGAATTTATAATAAGCTTTCTGATTATAATGTAACAATGACAGGCTGGGATGATATTCTATTGAAATTAACAGAAAAGAATCAGTCTGAAACTCAAATTAAAGATTTTTTTAAAGATGATGATGTGCTACTATATGTATGGAAAAATGATTGGGGACAAGGTAGGCAAGACATGATATATAAGTATGCTAATCTTGGTTATAAAACTATTATGAGTAATTCAAGTGCATTTTATTTTGATATGGTAGATGATAAAGATCTAGATAATATTGGATTGTCATGGAGTGGTTATGCTGATTATAAAGACATGTGGACAGTTGATGTTTTTAATATATTTAATGATTCATATGGTATTGAAAAAAATAATATTTCTCAGGATTATATAAATTCTTCCGAAAAATTAAATCCTGCAAGTATGAATAATATAATTGGTATACAGTCGCAGATTTGGAGTGAAACTATTATGAGTGAAGATATTCTTGATTATATGTTTATGCCAAATATTATTGTTTTTTCTCAAAAGGCATGGTCAAATGATTCAAAATGGATGAGCATATCAGATAAAAATCTTAGAAAAAACACTCTAAACAACGAATGGAATAAATTTTCAAACAATATTGGTCAAAGAGTTCTTCCAATGGTAGACAACATTTTTGGTGGTTTATCTTATGATTTACCTAAACCAGGTGGAATTATAGTTAATGATTCTCTGTATGCTAATTCTGCATTTCCAGGACTAAATATCAAATACACATTAGATGGAACAACTCCGAATTCCAATAGTAAAAATTATGTTACCCCTTTAAAAATTAATCAAAGTGAATCAGTTCATTTGAGACTATTTGATAATAATGGTAGGGGAGGAAATACAATAATGGTTAACAAGTAATTATTAATTAACTGATTATTTTTATAACTTATAATTTAAATGAAAGGTAGACTATTATCAATTGAT
>NYVM01000051.1 GCA_002684605.1 Candidatus Pelagibacterales bacterium
TATTCCCCACTGCTGCCTCCCGTAGGAGTCTGGGCCGTGTCTCAGTCCCAGTGTGGCTGATCGTCCTCTCAGACCAGCTAACGATCGTAGTCTTGGTAGGCCATTACCCCACCAACAAACTAATCGTACGCGGGCTTCTCATTGAGCGGCCGAAGCCTTTCCCCCTTAGGGCGTATGCGGTATTAGCTGCCGTTTCCAGCAGTTGTCCCCCACTCTATGGTAAATTCCCACGCGATACTCACCCGTCCGCCGCTGTCCACTAACCGAAGTTAGCTTATCGCTCGACTTGCATGTGTTAGGCGTGCCGCCAGCGTTCACTCTGAGCCAGGATCAAACTCTCAAGTTTGATTCTAATTCCCTCTTACGAGGGAGGAATTGTGTCCTCTTGCGAGAACAAATGCTGACCCGACGTTATGCATAACGAAACTTTAAATTAAAATACAACAGTATAAATACTGTAGTATAAACGTCTTAATTTAAAGAGTATTCAAAAATGCGTATCGTCGAAATCGCTTGCACGACAAATCGCCGCCTACGCATCCCTTTCTTCATATGAACAATTTCAAACAGCAANTTAAACAGTCATAATTGTATATTAAATTATGTCCGTTTTTTAACAAACATCCGAATATATAACTTTTTTATCGGGTGAAGGGATTGTATACGTCTGTCTTAACTAACTGTCAAAGGTATTTTTCATTTTTTTTTAAAAAAAATATATAATACTTATTTTTTTATAATTTATAAGAGTTTTCTGGGGTTTTTTATTATATTTATTTTATAATAATTATTATATAATAACTATTTATTTTAAGATTAATCATTGTATATGGATAATTATTATAAAACATTAATAAATTGTAATTTTACTTCCTAATAAAATTAATTTATAGATCACTTGTTTTACTAATATGTTTATTTCTANATATGTATAATTAGCATGTCATAAAAGCAGAGAAGTACGATGAAAAAAATTACTATAATATCATTTTATATATTTGCTCTTACTTATATTNGTATTAGCCAGTTAATTGCTGCGGATATTAGATTAGCCGTTCTAAAATACGGGACAGTTAACTGGGAACTTAATGTCATTAAAAAACATAACCTTGATACTAAATATGGTATTAATTTAGATATAACATATTTAACTAACAAGAATGCTAATGCTATTGCCTTAATGTCTAAGTCCGTAGATGTCATTGTAACTGACTGGGTATGGGTAAGTAGACAAAGAGATAAAGGTAAGGACTTTACATTAATACCTTATTCTACTGCTGCAGGTGCAATAATGGTTGCAAATGATAGNCCTATTACCTCTATTAAAAATATGAAGGATGCTCAAATAGGCATTGCAGGAGGAAGTATTGATAAAAGCTGGATTTTAATGAGAGCTTATACAATGAAAGTACATGGATACGATATAGCAAAATATATCGAACCTGCTTATGCGGCTCCTCCCTTAATAAATGGAATGGTTAGTAAAGGTGAGCTGGATGGCGCATTAAATTATTGGAATTATACTGCTAGACTAAAAGCTCTCAATTTTAGAAAAATAATTTCAGTAGAAGAAATATTACCAGAGCTTGGAATAGGAAAATCACTTCCTTTAATTGGTTATGTATTTAGTGAAAAATGGGCAAATAAAAATAAAGACACTTTAAAAAGCTTTATAGCGGCTTCTGAAGAAGCTCGAGAAATATTGAAGTCTAGCGATATAGAATGGAAAAGAATACAAAAGCTTACTGGAGCAAAAGATGATAGTACATTAGAAGCTTTAAAAGAAGGCTTCAGAAATGGTATACCATCAAGTAATTCAGCTGAATACAAAGCTGCTATAAAAAATGCTTTTAAAATATTAGCTGAAATTGGTGGAAAAAATTTGGTAGGCAATAGTAAAGAACTATCTGATGGAGTAATTTGGGAAAAATAATGTTAGATAAATTTTTAAAAAAAACCTTCATTAATTACTTCATGAAAAATGCTATAAATGTAAGAATTTTTTCTTTCCTCTTATTATTATTAATATGGGAAATAGCAGCATTTCTGATTAATAGTAATGTAATGCCATCTCCCAAAACTGTCTTAATTATTTTCTATGATGAAATNATATATGGTGAAATGCTATATCATCTAGGTGTAACGCTTTGGCGTGTAATATTAGCGTTTACTATTGCTATGTTAGTTGGTACCGGTTTAGGTATCGCAATGGGATCAAAAAAGAATCTTAATATTATGTTAGATGGATGGCATATTCTACTACTTAATACACCCGCCTTAGTAATTATTATTTTATGTTATGTTTGGTTTGGACTAAATGAAATTGCTGCAATCACTGCAGTAGCACTTAATAAAATACCTAATGTTTTAGTAACCATTAGAGAAGGAACTAGAGCAATTGATAGAAAAATATTAGAGGTAGCCGACGTTTTTNAGGTTAGTTATAAAAAGAAGTTTTTTAACTTTTTTCTACCTCAGTTATACCCATTTATAATGGCTGCGGCAAGAGGTGGTATATCACTTATATGGAAAATAGTGCTAGTAGTAGAGCTTTTAGGAAGAAGTAACGGTATTGGATATAAATTAAATGAGTTTTTCAACTTGTTTGATATAGCATCTCTATTTGCATATACTTTATCTTTTGTGACAGTAATGATAATTGTTGAATATTCTATTATAAGTCCAATTGAAAGGAGGCTAAATAAATGGAGAACCACCTAAATAAAAGCATAATAAAAAAGCCTCATGATTTATTTGTAGATATTATATCAAAAGGATATGAAGATAAAAATCAAAACACCTATAATAATGCAATTAAAGATATGCAGTTTATTGTGCCTCAAGGAGAATTTTGCTGTTTAGTTGGTCCATCNGGGTGCGGAAAAACTACTCTATTAAATATGCTATCTGGTCTTGATAAAAAATTAGAAGGTGTGATAAAATATCAAGATGGAACATTTCCAAACAATTGGCCAATAGGTTATATGTTTCAAGAACCTAGGTTGATGCCCTGGTTAACCGTCAAACAAAACGTATCCATTGTTACTAACCAAACTTCTGAAGAAATATCTCATAGTGAAGATTTAATTAATGAAATGGACTTGACAAAATATATGAATGCATTTCCTTCTCAATTATCTGGAGGAATGCAAAGAAGAGTTGCGATAGCAAGAGCATTTGTTAATAAACCTAAAATATTATTACTAGATGAACCTTTTATTTCTCTTGATATGACAGTAGCTAACTTACTGAGAAAAATGTTAATAAAATTATGGGAAAATCAAAAAACCACTATAATTTTCGTTACTCATGATCTAAGAGAGGCAATATTCTTAGGTGATAGAATTCTTTTTCTTTCTAAAGGACCTTCTAGGGTCATCCATGACTTAAAAATAGATATAGATAGACCAAGGGAAATTGAAGATGATCAAATGGAAAAAATAAGAACAGATCTAATGAAAACTCATCCAGAAATTTTATCTGGAAAAATTTAATTTAAGGAAACGAGCGTATAATGGAAAATAAAATTTTAAATATAGAGTCGTTATCCAAGTCNTATGGTCCAATAAAAGCACTTAATGAAGTAAGTTTTTCATTAGCTGAAGGAGAATATACTTCTTTATTAGGTCCTAATGGTGCAGGAAAGACTACTTTATTTCAAATATTAACAGGATTATTTGTTTCTGAAAAAGGAAATGTTTTAATAAATAATTATGATATGAGAAATAATGCAATAAAGGCTTTAGCTCATATTGGTGTAGTATTTCAGCAGATTACATTAGATATGGATTTAACAGTTATGGAAAATTTAAAATTTCATAGCAATCTGCATGGTATTAATGACAAGGAGTTTAAAAAAAGGGTCATAGTAGAATTAGAGCAAGTTAACCTAGCAGATAGAATTAATGATAAAGTTAGATCTTTGTCAGGTGGTCAAAAACGTAGAGTAGAATTAGCAAGATCTTTATTACATAGACCAAAGTTACTTCTATTAGATGAACCTACCGTAGGACTAGACCCGCAAAGTAGAAGAGACTTATTAGATTATGTTATAAAGCTTAAAGAAAAGAGAAAGATGGCAGTACTTTGGGCAACACATTTAGTTGATGAAGCAGAGAAATCTGACACTGTTATAGTTTTAAATAAAGGTGAAATTATTAAAAAAGATACACCACAAAATATCACTAAGGAATATAATAAAGATACGTTGCATGATGCATTTGTATCTTTAACCTCTTAAAAAAGGAAAAATGCTATGAGATTTATTAATTTTATTTATCAAAATTTTGTTAAATTATGCTTTATTGGATTTCTAATAGCTACTTTTAGTAGTAATGCAGAAACTATTCTTGTTTCTAATGAAGGAAGCGATAATATAACTATCATAGATTTAAAATCATTTGAAGTTCTTGCTACAATTAATGGCGGCAAACGTCCCAGAGATATGCATTACATATCTAAATCAAATAGTCTTTTAGTAGCAGCAAGTGAAGATGATACTATATATAGGATAAACTTAGATACATATGAGATTACTGGTAAATTAGAAACAGGTGATGATCCTGAAATTTTTGATATAAGCCCTGATGGTAAAATAGCAGTAGTATCTAATGAAGATGATAATGCAGCAACTGTTATAGACATTANCTCAGGAAAAATNATAAGGGTCATAGAAGATGTAGGCATTGAACCTGAAGGAGTAAATTTCTCTCCTGATGGTAAACTGGTATATATAACATCAGAAGGCACTAATACTATTCTTATAATAGATCCTTGGGCAGGAAAAGTCATAGAAGAAATATTAGTTGGCAACAGGCCTAGAAGAGGNGCATTCTCAAAAAATGGTCAAGAATATTGGGTTACAAATGAACTGGGTGGTACAGTTAGTGTAATAGACACTAATAGCTATAAAGTAATTCATAATATCAAATTTGAAAAAAAAGGTATAAGAAGTACAGAAATTACACCTGTAGATTTTGCTATGAGTAATGATGGTAAACTTGCCTATATTACATTAGGTAGATCAAAGCATGTTGCTGTAGTTCAAACAGAAAATTATGAAGTTATTGATTATATTCTGGCGGGTTCAAGAGTGTGGGGAGCTGCAATATCTTCAGATGACAAAATATTAATTGTTACTAATGGAAATAGTGACGATATTTCAATTATAGATACTGATAAAAGAGCTTCTATCAAATCTATTGCTGTAGGTATAACACCGCATACTGTTAGGATAATTGATTAAATGAATTTATTTTCATTAAAAGTAACTATATTATTAGTTTGCCTCGTTCCTATTAATATTTTGTGCGCGCAGGAAAATCCAACTTTTAATATAGGTTATTATGATTTAGAAGAAGATATTCGTTACGATATATGGGGTGTTCATCCTGTAGATATTCGTTCAAATACTAACCAACTATATAAAAGACCTATTGCAGGGGCTGAGCTAGGTTTAAAAGATATTAAACCTTTCCAGAGAATGTCTAAAGTTAAATTTGATCTAGTAAAAAGAAGAATAAAACCTNGTGAAGAAGCAGCTGAAGTTNTATATAATCATATTAAAGAAAATGATATAAAATTTATTTTANTAGATTTTCCAGTTGCTGAGTTATTAAAAATTACTAATAAAATTAATGATCTTGATATTACAGCTATAAATGTTTCCTCTAAAAATAATGATTTAAGATCTTCGCAATGCAATAAAAATTTATTTCATACTATTCCAAGTGAAAGGATGTTATCCGATAGTTTGGCTCAATATTTATCAGAGAAAAAATGGAGAAAAATACTAGTTCTTACTGGACCTTTAAAAGTTGATGAAGCTAANTCTAAGTCTTTCATAGAATCAGCAAAACAATTTGGTTTAAAAATTACAGGTGAAAGAAATTTTGTTTTAGGAAATGACCCAAGAGCTAGAGATCAAAATGATTTAGATTTCTTAACTGGTGCTGCAAAATATGATGCGGTATATATAGCTGATACACTTAAAGAGTTTAGTTATAGAGTTCCATTTGCTACTCATAAACCAGCAATTGTAATTGGCTCATCTGGCCTAATACCTCGCGCTTGGCACTGGTCTTATTTAAGACATGGCGCACCACAAGTGCATGGAAGGTTTGAAAGAATGCATGAAAGAAGAATGACAGAAGAAGATTGGGCAGCATGGGTTGCCATGAGAGCTGTGGCTGAAGCACTAGTAAGATTTCAAGATAATGAGAATTTTTCTTTTAGAAATGCATTTGTTGATGAATCATTTAAACTAGATGGATCCAAAGGACCTATTTTAAACTTCAGACCATGGAATAGGCAATTAAGACAGCCCATTATGCTTTCTACTGAAAACTGGGTTACTAGTATAGCCCCTTTAAATAGCTTTGTTCATCGTGAAAANAATTTAGATACTATAGGAATGGACAATAAAACAAGTAAATGTGCAAATTAGTTATATAAGGAGAATATTTTGCAAACAAAACATGCAATATTAGCATTACGTGGCCTCACATATAGAGAGACTGTAAAGTTTTTTCATCAAAAAAGCCGGTTGTTATCAGCATTTGTAAGACCTGCACTTTGGCTTTTTGTTTTTGCTGCTGGAGTTGGATCTGTTACCGGAGTAGACCCTGGATTAAATAATCCTTATCCTATTCAAAATGTTAATTATTTTGAATATATAGTCCCAGGNCTTATAGGTATGGTATTATTGTTTAGTGGAATGCAATCCTCTTTATCCATGGTTTATGATAGAGAAATGGGAGTAATGCGGTTATTATTAACTACACCATTACCTAGGTGGTACCTATTAACTGCAAAACTATTATCTGGAACTTTCTTATCTGTTATTCAAGCTTATGTTTTTCTAATTATTTGTGTTCCAATTGTTAANCTTATAGTTAATTTTTCAACACCTATAATAGGATGGTTATATATTTTGCCTGCAACAATTTTATTTGGAATGATGCTAGGAGCATTAGGGTTATTAATATCAGTATATATAAAACAATTAGAAAACTTCGCTGGCACTATGAATTTTGTTATTTTTCCTATGTTTTTTATATCTTCCGCATTGTACCCCTTATGGCGTTTAAAAGATAATGGAGCAGAATTTGTTTGGTGGATCGCAAATATAAACCCATTTACTTATGGTGTTGAATTAGTTAGATGGGCTTCTCTTGGCCAAATATATGTTCCTGGTTTATTAGTNACTTTACTTNGTACAATCCTATTTCTTACTTTTGCAACTATAGGTTATGACCCTCAAAGAGGTATGGCAAAAAAAGGTAAAGGTAAACCTAGCTAAATATANAGGAGTATAATAATTGTTAATTGAAGCTAGTGATTTAATAAAGCTATATAAAAATAAAATNTGGCAAAANAATGTTATTATATTAGATGCGTCTTGGTATTTNCCTATTCAAAAAAGAAATGCCTATGAGGAGTATAAAAANANTCATATACCTCATGCTNTNTACTTTGATATCGATAAAGTTTGTAATACTGAATCAGATTTACCACATACGGTGCCGACAGAGTTGCAATTTACAAGAAGTATAGAAGAACTAGGAATAAATAATAAAAGTAATATTGTATTATATTGTCATGATGGAATAGGAACTTCGCCAAGGGCTTGGTGGCTATTTAAATTATTTGGACATAAAAATATTTCTATTTTAAATGGAGGCTTAAAAGCTTGGCTAAATATTAATGGAGAGAAAAGCACAAATATACCTAAAGTATTTAAAAGCAAATATATTACTAAGATTAATGAAAAATTATTAGCTACTAATACTGATATAATAGATTCTCTTAATAAAAACAAACATCAAGTAGTAGATGCAAGATCAATAGAAAGATTTACAGGTAAAGAAGAAGAGCCAAGACCAGGGCTTCAAAAAGGACACATTCCAAATTCTATAAATATACCATTTAATTTGTTTTTTAATAATGGTTACTTTATTAAAGACAAGGAAATTCGAGATTTACTTGATAATAATAATTTTAATTATAATAAAAACATTATATCCAGCTGTGGTTCTGGAGTTACTGCTTGCGTCCTAGCATTTGCATTAGAGCTTATTGGGAAAAAAAATTGGCAGGTTTATGATGGATCTTGGAGTGAATGGGGTTTAAATAAAGAAAATATGATAGAAAAATAATTATATACCTGCTTTAGGGTCTTTAAATATAGTATTATCAAAACTATTTTCTGATTTACTTACAATTAAAGAGACCATACTATCCCCTGTAATATTTACAGAAGTCCTCATCATATCGAGTAATCTATCTATACCAATTATTAATGCTACCCCTTCTACAGGAAGCCCAACCTGAGTTAATACCATAGTAAGCATAATTAATCCAACTCCAGGAACACCAGCCGTTCCAATTGAAGCAAGAGTAGCAGTTAGAATAACAGCTAAATAATCTCCTATACTTAAATCTACTGCATACACAGTTGCAATAAATACAGTTGCAACGCCTTGCATTATAGCCGTCCCATCCATATTTATAGTAGCGCCTAAAGGAACAGTAAATGATGCAATTGCCTTATTAACTCCTAACCTTTTTACAACTGTGTTTAAAGTTACGGGAATTGTTGCATTTGATGAAGCTGTACTAAAAGCAAAAACTATAGCTGTACGCATTTTTTTTAAAAAGAGAATTGGAGAAACTTTTCCGATAAATTTTAAAAAAAATGAATATGTTAACAAAACATGCAGCAGCAGAACAATAGTTACAGTTATAAAATAAGAAGCTAAAGGTACTATCATTGACATACCTTGCGTTGAAAATGTTTTTGCAATTAGAAAAAATACACCAATAGGTGCAAATTTCATAACTATTGAAACCATTGACATCATGATGTCATTTAAACTTTGCAATCCCCTTTTAAAAGGTTCCGCATTCTTTCCAGTTACTATAATTGCTATACCTAAAATAATGGCAAATAAAATTATTTGGAGCATTTCTCCTTCCGCCATCGCAAGTATAGGATTTGAAGGAATTATTGAAGTTATAACTGATGATAATGCTGGGGCATCCTTAGCTNTAAAAGNAACTGATTCTTTTATCTCAAAACCNTGTCCTGGATTAATAATTATTGAAAGTATAATAGCCAATGATATGGCAACNGCCGTTGTTATTAAATATATAAAAATTGCTTTTATGCCAATTCTTCCCATTAAAGCCAAATCACCTAATGAGGTGATTCCAACAGTAATTGAACAAAAAACTAAAGGAACTACTAACATTTTTAAACTATTTACAAAAAGCTTACCAATAACATCGAAAAGCCCATTAGATAAATATTCATTTATTATGCTATGATAAGCCTCTATATTATTTAATATGACACCTATTATAGCGCCGGCAAGCATTGAGACTAATATTTTTTGGGTAAAGGATAAGTTTGTATACAATGACATAGTTGAACCAATTCAATTATAAATTTATATCTTATATAATAAAATAAAATAGAGAAAAAATATATGAATAATAAAAAATATAAAAATGACACAAAAATAATTTTAGCTGGGAAAGATAGGAACAATAAAACTAGCTTTGTAAATAGTCCTATATACAAAGGCTCAACAGTTCTGTTTAAAAATGTTGGAGCTATGAAGAAAAGTATTAAAAATAAAAATACACAAATATTATCTTATGGAAGATTTGGAAATCCGACTACTTTTGAATTTGAAAAAGCTATAGCAAAAATTGATGAGGGCTATTCTGCAGTTGCAACTGCATCAGGTACTGCTGCAATAGTTGCCTCATTAATAGCTGTATTAAAAACAGGTGACCATATATTAATGACAGATAGCGCCTATGGAGTATCACGAAACCTTGCAAAAGGTTTACTAAGTAATATGGGTATTGCTACAACTTTCTATAAACCAAATATAGGAAAAGAGATAGCTAATTTAATAAAACCTAATACTAAAGTAATATTTATGGAATCTCCAGGTTCTCTTACTTTTGAGATTCAAGATATTCCGATGTTAGTAGAATTAGCAAAAAAATATAATTTAATAACTATAATTGATAATACTTGGGCTACCTCTTTATTTTTTAAACCCTTATCTAATGGTATAGATATATCTATTCAATCTGCCACGAAGTATATAATAGGACATTCTGATGCAATGTTAGGAGTAATAACTACTAATAAAAAATATACTACATGTGTAAGAGAAGCAGCTCATAATTTAGGCTCTTGTCCTGGATCAGAAGATATATACCTAGGAATAAGAGGGCTTAAAACTTTGAGCTTAAGATTACAAAAGCACCAAGAAAATACACTTAAGGTTATAGAGTGGTTAAAAACCCAAGAAGTGGTTGATAAAATCTTTTATCCAGCTTTACCTGATAATGTTGGTTATAAAATATGGAAAAGAGATTTTTTAGGTTCTTCTGGTTTATTTGGAGTAATTCTTAAAAAAACAAAAAAATCTCTAGTTAACAAAATGCTTAATAATTTAAAACTGTTTAATATGGGATATAGCTGGGGAGGATATGAGAGTCTAATTATACCTATTGAACCTGAAAAGGAAAGAGATACTTATGATTGGAAAAATGACTGTGGAAATTTAAGGCTTCATATTGGCTTAGAAGATTCCGATGATTTAATTAATGACTTAAAAGATAATTTTTCTATTTTAAAAGGTATATAATGAGAGCGTTAATATTTACATTAATTTATTTATTAATATCTACAAGTATCCTGCAAGCAAATAACATTCGATTTAAAAAAGATGTCCTCTTAATTAAAACTAAAACATCTGAATATATTTTTAATATAGAACTTGCAGTTTCACCACAAGAAAGAAGTAAAGGTTTAATGGACAGAAGCAGTATAAGACAAAATGAAGGAATGTTATTTATATACCCTAAAAACCAAGTAATCAAAATGTGGATGAAAAATACGTTAATACCTTTAGATATGATATTTATTAGAGATAATGGTGAGATAGAAAAAATTATTAAAATGACAACTCCAAAAGATTTGACAGTTATAGGACCTGAAGTAAAATTAAAAGCAGTATTAGAAATAAATGGAGGAATTACATCCTATCTCAATATTAAAAAAGGTGACTATGTAATATATAAAAGCTTTATTAAAAGAAATTAATGGAAAATAAATGAAAAGTAATATTGTAAAAAATAAAGAAATATCTTTAAGAATAAATTTAGGAACGAGGCCTGTGTTTGGTCATGGTAAAGCAAAGCTTTTGGATGCAATATCTATTCATGGATCAATATCAGCAGCAGCTAGAAAAATAGAAATGTCCTATAGAAGAGCCTGGCTGCTTACAAATGCAATGAATCAAGACTTTAAATTACCTTTAGTGGAATCTTCACTAGGAGGAAAAGGAGGTGGAGGTGCAAAATTAACTGAGGAGGGGCAAAAAGTTTTAAATTTATTTAGGGCTATGGAACTTAAAGCTCAAAAATCTTTAGTTAAAGAGAAGGTTATTTTTTCAAAATTAGTTAATTAATTTATAAGCACCTATCATTTACAAGTGCTATATATTCATATATTTAGCTAATAAGCGTTAATATAATTTGAAAGTTTATAAACTATAATATAAATAAAGATATGAATAAACTTTTAAAAATTAATAATATTATTCCTTCACTATACTTATTATCATTTCTATTCCTAAATATTTCAGCAATAGCAGCAGAAGATAATGACACAAAATTATTAATCTATAACGCGGCAAGTACTAATGACATTATAGTAGAAATTGCTGCAGAGTGGGAAAACTTAAATTCAATAAAAGTAAGAACTTCTGCTGCAAGTTCAAGTTCACTAGCGAAGCAAATAGCTAATGGTGCACCAGCGAATATTTACATATCAGCTAGTTGGTTATGGATTGAAGAATTAAAAAAAAAGAAAATTATTAAGGAAGAGACGATAAAATCTATTTTTGAAAACAGATTGGTTCTTATAGCACCAAAAAATAGTCCTATAAAACATATTGGGCTAATAAATAATAAAGAATTATTAGAGAGTATTATTAATAACAATTTAACTAATTCTAGAATAAGCATTGCAGATCCTACACATGTGCCTGCAGGAGTTTATACAAAACAAGCTTTATTAAAATTAGGATTGTGGAAAAATTTAAATAGAAAAAATATGGCTTGGGGTGGGGATGTTAGAAGAACATTAAAATTTGTAGCATTGGGAAATAGCCCTCTTGGAATTGTTTATTACACAGATGCAATAGCTGAAAAAAATGTCAGAATTATAGGAGAATTTTCTACTAAACTGCATTCACCTATCCAATATTGGATAGCTTCAGTAAAAAAAAATGAAACAAAAAATACTATGAAGTTTTTAAAATTTTTAGAGGGTAATTATTCAAGAAAGATATATAGAAAGCATGGCTTTAAGGCCATGAAAAATTAATACATGCTTAGTTCTCTTGAAATGGAAGCCTTAAAACTATCTGCTTTTATAGCAATAGTTGCGGTATCTTTTTCTATCGTACCAGGNATAATTATAGCNTGGATAATATCTAGAAAAAATGGAATTATTTCNTCAATTTTAAATATANTAGTATATCTACCTTTAGTNNTNCCTCCAGTAGTTATTGGTTACTTATTATTAATACTTTTCAGCNATAATGGTTTTNTTGGNAGTTTCTTATATGAAANTTTTAATATATCAGTAAANTTTTCATGGAAAGGNGCTGCAATAGCATCTGCCGTAGTATCTTTTCCNTTACTAGTAAGNTCTATAAAACTTGGGTTTGATACACTTGATAATAAAATTGAAGAGGCTGCTNNTATGAGNGGNGCAANTAAACTAGATTGCTTCTTCTCTATAACTTTNCCACAAATACTTCCATCTATTATCACAGGNTTGACATTAGCATTTGCTAGATGCTTGGCAGAATTTGGTGCAACAATAACCTTTGTATCTAATATTCCTGGTGAGACACAAACACTGCCATTAGCTTTATATAATGCAACACAAATCCCAGGAACTGAACAAGCGGCATTGAGATTAGTAATTATATCTATTACCTTAGCTTTTATTTCAGTAATAATTGCAGAGATTTTAGCTAAGAGAGCAAATAGACATATCATGGGTAATAGAAATTAATGCATAAAAATCTTATTAAATTTGAATTATCACAAGGTAACTTTAAATCTAAAATAGAATTCGATATAGCAACTAATAAAATAATTGCTATTACTGGACTATCTGGTAGCGGGAAATCAACTATAGCAAAAGTAATATGTGGATTAATCAAACCTAATAATGGTTTAATTAAACTAAATGATAAAATACTATATTGTTCTAATAGTGAAACCAATATTTCTCCTAATTTAAGAAATATTGGCATGGTATTTCAAGAGCCTAGACTTTTTTCGCATATGTCAGTTAGAAATAATTTATTATATGGGCAAAGACGAAATAGTGAATTAAATCTTATCAAACTTGATAAAATAGTTAAGATATTAGGCATTAAAGATCTACTAGATAGAAGGACCTATAATTTATCTGGAGGAGAAGCTCAAAGAGTTTCTATTGGACGGGCATTACTTTCTGAACCAGAAATTTTAATATTGGATGAACCTTTAACAGGACTAGACACTCCAAGACAAAATAAAATACTTTCAATCATTAAAAGTATTAATAAAAATATTAAAATTCCTATATTATTTATTAGCCACTCAATTGATGAAATTATTTTTATAGCAGAAAGAATAATTATAATTGAAAAAGGTAAAGTTGCTGCTCAAGGCACAATAGATGAAATAATCTCATATAAAAAACTATCCTATTTTAATAAGGAAAATCAAAAAAGCTCATTAATAAAAGGAACAATTATAGAGCAAGATAAAAAACAATTTACCTCCACACTGGATGTAGATGGCATATTAATGACGACAAAAATAATTAATGATAAAATTGGTTCTAGTCTTATTTTAAAATTATTTAGTAAGGATATATCCATAGCTACTAAGAAACCAAAAGACATTTCTATAAATAATATTTTAGAAACAAAAATTAATAAAGTTAGTATATTTAAAAAAGAAGGCAGTGTAGACCTAATATTAAGCATAGGAAAACAAAAAATTATTTCAGAAATAACTCTTAAATCATTTAAAAAACTGAAGCTTAAAAAAGGTTTAAGGGTCTATGCACTAATTAAAGCCATTTCTATAGTAGGAAAATAATATTTTATATAGTATAATTTTTATTTCTTTAATTGGATGATTACTATGATAAAAAATTCTTATGGTGGAAAAGTACTTGCAGATTGTATTAAGGATTTAGGTATAAAAACAATTTTTACAGTGCCTGGAGAAAGTTTTTTACCTGCATTAAATGGTTTATATGACCATAAAAATTCTATAAAAGTTATTACCTGTCGCCATGAATCTGGGGCAGCAAATATGGCAGAAGCATGGGGTAAATTAACAGGTTTTCCAGGAATTGCCTTTGTAACTAGAGGGCCAGGTGCGTGTCATGCAAGTATAGGCATACATACTGCCATGCAAGATTCAAGTCCCATGATATTATTTATTGGACAAATTAATTCTAAGCATAAGGGAAGAGAGGCTTTTCAGGAAGTCGATTATTTTAAAATGTTTGGTCCACCATTTAGTAAAGGTGTATTTGAAATTACACAGGCAAAAAATATTACTAAC